>JAPDJB010000091.1 GCA_029259285.1 Candidatus Bathyarchaeota archaeon
CCCCATCATCGTCTCCCTCTACCTACTCCTCTACGCCATACCCCAGGCCGAGCCGGATCCGTTGTCGACATACATCAAGGTTCTCATAGTCCTCCTCATCGTCTCCCTCATCGTCCACAGGGCCTCCAGGGTTGTCAGAGGCCTCGGAATAGCGACTCCAGCATTTATACCGCCTACGATAACGGCGCTGACAACCCTCCTCATCTACCAGGTGGGGGTGCCTTCGAATCCCATGAGAATCGCCTATATAGGTGGAACCCTCGGAACCCTAATAGGGGCAGACCTCCTCAACCTACATCGAATACCACGCCTCGGAGCGCCCCTCGTCAGCATCGGCGGAGCAGGAACCTTCGACGGCATCTACACAACAGGCCTAATATCAGTCCTACTCATCCTCCTACTCCTCTGACGATAAAGATTTAGAGAAGCAATCGGCATTCTCAAGGTGGCCGGGGTAGCCAAGCCAGGATACGGCGCCAGTCTTGAAGACTGGTGCTCCTCGGGAGCACGTGGGTTCAAATCCCACCCCCGGCGCCAGGATGATCCCATGGGGCAGCTCCTTTGGGGAGTCCTTATAAGTGGCTGCCACTTATAATGGGTTTCTCAGCCTCCCCTCCAGGGTGTAGGCTAATCCTATTAGGGCTGAGGAGGCTGCGTATTCTGTTGAGAGTGTGATGCCTGGGCAGAGGTCGACGATGAGGTCGGCGAATCTGAAGACTCCCTTTGGGATTCCCTCCCTTGAGCCGAAGAGGAGGCTTACGCGGTCTGAGGAGAGAACTATGTCAGCGATGTCTTTCTCCACCTCTGGGAAGGGTTTGCCCTCGGGTTCGAAGACGATCTTCGGCTCGCCTCGTCTATCCCTCACCAGTTGGTATAGGTCTTCGACTAGAACCCTAACCCTCCTGGGTTTGTGGGCGTAGGTCTTCCTCTGAACCCTATATCTCGATGTGATGCCCTCCTCGATGCCTTGGAGGAAGGATGAGAGCTCACGCCCCTCAACGGCTCCGGTGATGGCGACGACTAGTTCGCCGACCTCGAACATCTGGACGGCTCTACCGATCCTTGACCCCATCTCTCGGACGACCTCGGGCTGACCCAGATAGGGCATCTGAACGACGCTGATCCTGCCGAAAAACCTGTTTAGGGGATGTTTCCCAGCTGTGAGCTTCCTCCAGACCTCTCCGCCATCGATGACTCCGAGGGCAGCCCTGTCGTCGACGATCTCTATCCATAGAACCTTATCGGGCTCATCGAGGTTGACTGGAGCTCCAAACTCCTCGACGATGGCCTGCCCTACGATGCGGTTGACGTCGACACTCCTATAGGGGTGGGAGCCCCTCCTCACAGTTCTCACGGCGAAGGAGGTCTCAGCGTCGATCTCGCCGATGGCAACCCTTAGGGCTGCATCCCTTATGGACTCCAAATCTGATTCGACGCACTCCTCGGCTACTAGAACCCTCTCGGCTTCGGGTATCTCCCCCCTAATCCTCTCAGCTAGCCGATGTTTCACCTCATCATCAACCTCCACGACGACGAGGCCAAGGTAGCCGGAGGGCTTAGGGTGAACCCTGCAGGATATGCCGAGCTCCTCGATCCTTGAGGCAACGAGATTCTCCAGGCCGAGGGGAGTCTTGACGATGAGGCCCATCTGGAGGCCATCCATCGGAAAAAGGGAATAGTGAGGCCTCTGTTATCCTTTACGCAGTTTGGGAACCCTTTAAAGTCTCTGAGACCCCTCCTAGTTGGGATGGAGGTTAAGAGGGAGATTTTGAGGATGCTGAGGGAGGATGAGGAGTTCAGATATGCCGTAGCGGGTCTCATAGGCTTAGAGGAGATATTGAAGCGTATGGATCGCCATGAGGAGGAGATTAGGGGTCTGCGAGAGGAGACGAGGAGGATATGGAAGGAGATCGAGAGGCTTAGGGAGGATATGCTGAGGGGCTTTGAGAGGCATGACAAGATCATGGAGGATTTGAGGAGGGATATGATGGAGGGCTTCAGGCGTATGGATAGACGCCTCGACGCCCTCGGCACCAGATGGGGCCTTCAAACCGAGGAAGCCTTCAGGGAAGGGCTTAAGGGACTGCTGGAGGAGGAGCTGGGCCTGAGAGTTGAGCGCTGGGTGAGGGAGGATGAGGAGGGGAGCGTATATGGTTATCCCTCCATCGTTGAGATCGACATAGCCACCTCCGACGATAAGGTGATCCTGATAGAGGTCTCCTCCCATGTCAGACCCTCCGATGTGATACTCTTCCATAGGAAGGCCGAGTTCTATGAGCGGGTTACGGGAGTGAAGCCAAGCAGATTGTTGATGGTCACACCCTACGCCGAGAGGGAGGCCCATAGAACTGCTGAGAGATATGGCGTGGAGATATACACCGGAATTTGAGTGGAGTCCTTTTAAACCCACCGCTTCCTAATCCTTAGAGATTGAGGCTCTTCGCCACCACAGTCCAGGGCATAGAGGACATAGCAGCCGAGGAGGCTGAGCGCCTGACGGGATTTAGGGCCAAGCCTGATGTGGGTAAGGTCTTCCTCCAAGCCCCCCTGAAGGCCGTCTATAGGTTGAACCTCGCCTCCAGAACCCTCAACAGGGTCTTCATAGAGCTATGCAGAGAAAGCTTCGAGACCCTCAGCGACCTCTATCGACTGGCCTATGGCATCGATTACATGGAGTTCATCGAACCCGATCAATCCTTCGCCATCCGAAGCGAGAGGGTTGGGGTTCACAGCTTCACCAGCATCGACATCTCCAGGGTTGTCGGACAGGCCGTCATCGACTCCTATATGGCTGCCAGGGGCCGTAGGCTTAGAGTCGACCTCGATGAGCCGGATGTGGAGCTATACTGCCTCGTCAGGGGCGGCGAGTTCATAATGGGTGTGGACACCACGGGTCGAAGCCTACATAGACGTGGGTATAGGGTCTATGAGCATCCCGCAGCCCTGAAGCCGACTATAGCCTCAGCTATGCTCCTACTCTCAGGGTGGAGACTGGATGAAACCTTGGTCGATCCGATGTGTGGTGGAGCCACAATACCCATCGAGGCGGCGATGATGGCGTGGAACAGGGCTGTGAACAGGGATCGAAGGGACTTCAACCTCTTGAAGCTGAGGCTCTTCGACGCCGACGCCTTGGAGGAGGAGAGGGAGAGGCTGAGAATCACTGAGGGTGGAGGCCCCCACCCCATCTATGGTTTGGAGAAGTATCCGAGGCATCTGGAGGGGGGACGTCGGAACGCTGAGAGGGCTGGGGTTCTGGAGACGGTCACCCTCAGACTTGGAGATGCCACCGATCCGGCTTTCTATCCGGAGGATGTGAGCCACATCGTCGTGAATCCACCCTATGGAGTGAGGATGGTTCCAAGGGAAAGGGTGAGGAGGCTGTATCCGATGTTTCTCAGGGCCTTAAAGGAGGCTGCTGGTGGCGCGACGCTGACGGTGATCACCGCAGCCTACAGGCGTTTCAGGGAGGCAGCTGAGGATGTGGGCGTTGAGATCATCTCTTCGAGGAGGGTTCTACACGGCGATCTTCAGACGATGATCTATCTCTGCCGAGTCTGAGAGGGATATGTCTTTACGATGTAGGGTGGAGAGTCGGGGATGAGCCTCATGGCGAAGTCGAACTTGTTGAGTTCCAGGGCCAGTTCAAGGTCTTCTGGGCGATATTGAGGCTGGGCTGGGTCGAAGAACTTTGAGGTGGAGGGCACCTCCACTATCCGATGCCTCATCTCACCGAAGTCCGGCTTCTCCCCCCGTAGTAGGGCCTCTATGTATTGGGCGCATAGTTCATCCTCTATCGCCGGTTTGACGGCCTCCTCCCCCATGGCGACCAACGAGACCTCAGCTGGCTCTCTTCGGCGGATGTATCTTGCTGTGGCATCGGCGTTTACGAAGCCTGCGAAGAGGATCTCCTCAGCCCTCTTAGCGTGGATGAGGCCCCTCGTCCCCGAGGAGGTGGCGTGGATGATGACTCGCCCCTTAAGGCTTCTACTCCTCAGCTCCCAGGGGGAGTTTCCCAGGTCGAAGCCTTCTAGGCGGCGGCCTCCCCGTTCACCCATCAACAGCCAGCCTGGGTGAAGCCTCCTCAGCCTCAGGGCCTCCTCAACGCTGTCCGTCGGTATGAGCCTCTCAGCTCCCAGATGGAGGGCGTAGGCGGCTGTGGTGGCTGCCCTAAGGACGTCGATGATGACGGCTAACCCCTCAGCCCTTTCAGCCCCCTCTAGGAGGCTGAGCCTCCTGATCCGCATCACCCTATGACCTCTACGCCTCTATCGACCTCTACGACTCCGCCTTTCATCACCATCTTGATCCGGCTCTTATCTTGCAGCACCCTTATGTCGCTGAGGGGGTCTCCCTCCACCGCTATGATGTCAGCCCACTTCCCAGACTCTAAGGTTCCAACTCGCCCTCCCAGCCCTATGGCCTCGGCGGCGGTCTTCGTCGCCGCCACCAGGGCCTCCATGGGCTTTAGGCCCGCCTCCACCATCAGCTCAAGCTCCTTCGCATTCTCCCCATGCCTGTTGAAGGGAGTTCCGCTGTCGGTTCCCATAGCTATTGGGACGCCCATACGATGCGAGAGCATGAGGCTCCTAGCCGGATACTCGGCGATCTGCTCAGCCTTCCTCATGGCATATTCCGGTATGCCAGCCTCCCTGCCATGTTTCAGGATGTTGTATGACGCCACAAGGGTTGGTATGTGGTATACGCCCCTCTCAGCCATCATCTCAGCAGCCTCCTCATCCAGGAGGGTTCCATGCTCTATCGTCTTCACACCGGCCACGACGGCGTTCTTTATCCCCGTAGTCCCATGGGCGTGGCTTGCGACGCTGCGGCCGTAGGCGGCAGCCTCCTCCACGGCGGCCCTGATCTCATCGACTGTGAACTGCCTGACGTCGACGGGGTCTCTGGGCGACATGACGCCTCCGCTGCTACAGATCTTAATCCAGTCGACGCCCTCTCGGAGTTCCATCCTCACCACCTTACGCACCTCGTCGACGCCGTCGGCCAGCCTTGAGAACTCCTCGAAGCCGACGCCGATTGGAAGCCTGAAGTCTCCGTGGCCTCCGGTTTGGCTTATTATCCTCCCAGCGGCGAGTATCCTCGGCCCCCGCATTATCCCCCTGTTTATGGCTTCCCTGAGGCTTATGGCGAAGCCCATTGGGGCGCCTAGGTCTCTAACCGTCGTGAAGCCTGCCTCAAGGGTTTGAAGTGCATTCCTGGCGGCCATCAACTGTATGAGGCCTGGTGGATACTGCAATAGGGCGAAGACGCTTGGCTCGCCGTTTATGCAGAGGTGGACGTGGGCGTCGATGAGGCCTGGCATCACCGTCAGCTTCGAGGCGTCGATGATCTCGGCGTCTCCAGGTATCTCAACCTCCCCCTCCGAGCCTACATCCCTGATGGTGTCCCCCTCGATGAGTATGACCATGTTCCTCCTGGGACTCTCTCCCGTCCCGTCGATGAGGGTTCCACATCTAATCGCCTTTAGACTCCTCTCGGCCTCCATATCCATCAGGCGGGAGGAGGCTGGGTGATTATTTAAGAATTGTTAAACTGACAGCCACTGTCAGTCCAATTTCTCAGCCTGTCCCATTTAGGGCTGTGCGATTCAGTAGGAGTGTTGGGTCGTAGTCGAAGTCTGGATTCTTGAATTCCTCGGCTATCTCCCAGGTGTGATCGAGGAAGCTTAGGGTCTCATCCATGATGCTGTTGAATCTATCTAGAAGCTCCATAGTCCTCTCCTGATAGGCGGATGCGAGGGGTGTGGCCTCCAGCCCTACGATCAGGAGGGTTGCCACCGCCAAGATGATGGCGGCCCTACCCAGCTCCATCTGTGAGGGGTCTTGATTAATGATATTTAAATCTGAGAGTAACAAAACTAAGAAAGGGAGCATCTGAAAAAGGTTAGGGGAGCAGCGCCTTCCACCTATACCTGTCGCAGCCGCAGCTCATATCCTCAAGGTCTACATGTCTCAAAGCATAGTGGAGGGCCTGGGCTGCAGCTCCACACCACCGCTCCCTAAACTCCCTAAAGGCCTCGGGCCCAGTCCAGGTGGTCTCCACCAAGCCCTCACCATAGTTTGAGACCAGTTGAAGCGTCGCATAGCAGGCTCCGATCTCCCTGGCGAAGATGACCTCTGGGACGAGGTTCATGGTGACGACGTCTATGCCCGCATTCGTATACCTCAACCTGATCTCCGATGGGGATTCAAGCCTCGGCCCCTCGGCTACGCCTACGATGCCCCTGCGGAAGACCCGTTTGAATCCAGCCCTCTCAGCGCCCTCGACGAGGAGCCTGCTCAGCGTCGGGCAGAAGGGTTGATGGAGCCTATACATGATGACGTCGACGTCGAATCCCCTCTCCCGTAGGCTTCGGGTCAGGGACTGAGCCCTCTTGGTTGTGTAGTCGACGAAGCCGTCGGGTATGACTATGTCCCCCGGGTCGAGCAGCCTGTTTGTTGAGCCGCAGAGGGCGCAGCCGAGTATCTTCTTCACCCCAGCCTTCATGAGGACGTAGAAGACACGCTCGGCGGCGCTGTTAGGCGTCGTATTACTGATCTCCCTGGTTATTCCGTGGAAGGGGACGAAGAGGAAGGGTTCGCCGTCGATGGAGGCGTGGGTGAAGGGGGCCGTCGGCCCGAAGGGGGTGTCATAGACGATGTTCTCCCCGATGATCTCTATGCCCTCAAAGCCCTTTGGAAAACCTGAGCCTAGGATCGCCGAGCCTCCGATGACGGCGAGCTTAACCCTCGGTATCTCCGGCATGGAACCCTCGATCTATTTTGATGCCTAAATCCTTTTAGCCCCTTCAGGGGTTCTATTAGGGGCTGTAGGCGTATGGCCTCCTATAGGGAGGTTTTGAGGGGAAATGTCCTCGTCATAATGCTTAGCAACGTCATTAGGCAGTTAACCCTCTTCGTCACCTTCCCCTTCTTCAGCCTCTACATCAGAGCCTTAGGAGGCTCTAATAGGGTGATCGGGCTTGTGAACGCCCTTAGGCCGCTCTCCTATATGTTCCTCTATCCCCTCGCTGGGGGCATCGCCGACACCTATGGACGAGTCAAGGCGATCATCCTCTCAGGATATCTCGGCATCCCCATCTTTCTCCTCTACGCCATCGCCCCTGATTGGAGGATCCTCGCCGCCGCCGTCCTCATCGCAGGCATCAGGGTCATACAATTTCCCGCCTCCTCAGCTATATTGGCGGACTCGATGCCACGTGAGGTTCGCGGTAGGGGATACGCCATCGTCACCTCTCTCCCCAGCCTCGTCGGCATCCTCTCCCCCTTCATAGGCGGCTATCTCATCTCCCTCTACGGAGTTGAGAGGGCCATGAGGCTTCTATACGTCCTAGCTGCCGCAGCCTCCGGTCTGATAGCGACCATAAGCCTCTGCTTCCTCAAGGAGACCCTTCCACCGCGTAGGAGAAATATAGATCCAAAAAGACTTCTCATAGACTCCTACCGAGATTTCATGGAGGTCGTCAGGGGACTCCCAGGGGGTTTGAAGCTTTACGCCCTCATCCTCGTTCTATCCACCTTCTCCCTCGGCCTTTCAACACCCTATTGGGTTGTCTACGCCAGGGATGTCATCGGCCTTAAGCCCTATGAGTGGGGCGTGATATTGACGATGCTCTCCCTCGTCTACTCGATTCTCACCCTTCCAGCGGGCCTCGTCATCGACCGATATGAGCGACGTAAGATCATAGCGCTATGCCTAGCCGTCGCCGTCGCACCCATACTGGCCTTCCCCTTCTCCAGGGGCTTCTATCAGACCCTCCTCACGATGCTTCCAATAGCCATCGTGAATTCCTTCCTCTTCCCAGCCGCTGGAGCGCTTATGGCGGATATGACGCCACGGGAGATGAGGGGGAGAGTTATGGCGGCTTTTGGGCGTGGAATGCTCATCATAAATTATAGGGGTGGGGGAGGGGGAGGCCCTGGAATGGGCTTCTTCCTCACAATCCCCTCCATCCTCGGCTTCCTACTCGGCGGCCTCATCTATGAGGTGAATCCCCTCTACCCCTGGCTCATCCTCGCCTCAACCACCCTGGTCAACGCCGTCCTAGCCCTGATGCTTAGAGGCAAATCGGAGGAGTGAGAGACGTTAAACCCTAAATAGGGTTTGGAGGGTATTGTCTGGGATGCTGGACGAGTTCTCCGTGAGACTCATCGTCTATGCATCGATGATCTCAACCCTATGCGTCGGCTTCACCCTCACCCACATGATCGAGAGATTCCCAAACTTCGCCCACGCCGACTATGCCAGCATAGGAAGCGCCGTCGCCTACACGCTTGTGAGATTCTACGGCTTCAACCCCTACGCCTCCTGGCCCCTCGCAGCCTTAGCGGGGGGGTTAATTGGATGCGTGCTCTACATCCTCGTTGTTAAGCCCCTTAGGAGGACGGGGGGAGATGGCATCAGATTGGCCTTCGCCATGTTCGCCCTCTCCAGGATCCTGGCAACCCTCGTAGCCCTCTACTCCTTCTGGGTTCTCTCCAGGTTCAGAATCCACTCCAGGGGCTTCCTACTTAGGAGATGGGACTTCCATCTCAGCGGATACCCTGGAATCCTCTTCACAGCCCCAGCGACGGCGATCCTGCTAGTCATCCTCCTCCATCTCTTCCTCACCAGGACTAGGCTGGGGATAGCTATGCGAGCCGTCGCCGAGGATCCAACCCTCGCCTCCTGCCTTGGGGTGAACGTCTCCAGAATACATCTCCTCTCCTGGTTCCTCACCGGCTCCATGGCAGCCCTAGCGGGAGCCGTTCTATCACTCGCCATGTCCGTCAGGATCGGTGGGGCGGAGGAGCTCCTGATAACCGTCTTCGCCGGCAGCGTCCTAGGGGGATTGGAGAACATCTATGGGGCGGTGGTCGGGGGATTCGCGGTGGCCTTCATACAGAAGATCCTACCAGGCATAGTCCTAAGGCTGCTAGGCTCCCTCGGCATATGGATGGCGGGCTTCGAAGCCCTCACCCCCATCATAGTTCTCGTCGTAATCCTGATGATGGAGCCTGGGGGACTGACAGCCCTGGCGAAGAGGATCACCAGAACAAGGATTTGACGCTGAATGAATCGGGACTTTTAAAATATGAGTGGACAGATCGGTGAATGCCATGGAGGAGTGGAGGCTAATAGACCTAGGCTCAGCTGAACCCCTCATCGCCCAGGGCTTCTATGAGGCCGTCGCCCTCGCCATCGATAGGGGGCTTGCCCCAAACACCATAATCCTCGTCCAACCCTCCAGCCCCTACGTCTGTATAGGCTATCATCAACGATTGGAGGAGGAGATCGATCTGGAGTACTGCCGCGGTAGGGGGTTACCCATCATAAGGCGTTATCAGGGCGGGGGAGCAGTCTACCTCGACAGCGGACAGGTCTTCTACCAGGTCATCGGCCATGAGGGAAGCCTCCCATCCCGAGTGGAGGAGCTCTTCGAGAAGCTGCTCCAGGTGACGGTTTATGTCTATAGGAAGCTGGGCGTTGAGGCGGAGTATAAACCCATAAACGACGTGGTGGTTGGAGGCCGTAAGATCTCGGGGAATGGAGCCGGCAAGATCGGGAGGGCTGTCATCCTCGTCGGCAACATCATCCTCGACTTCGACTACGACTCCATGGTTAGAGTGCTACAGGTGCCGGATGAGAAGTTCAGGGATAAGGTGGCCAAAAGCATGAGGGAGTGGCTGACGACGCTGAGGAGGGAGCTTGGCTACACGCCGCCGGTGGAGGAGGTGAAGAGGCTGCTGCGAGAGGGATATGAACGGGTGCTGGGCATAAGCCTGAAACCCTCCGAGCCGACAGGGGAGGAGTGGAGGATCTTCGAGGAGGAGGTTAAGCCGAGGCATCTCTCAGAGGAGTGGCTCTACATGCCCGAGATGAGGCGGGGATGGATCTCGGAGGGGAGGATGGTGAAGATCGCCGACGGCGTAAGGGTGGTACACATCAATCATAAGGCGGCGAAGATGATCAGGGTGACAGCCGAACTCAGGGAGGACGAGATAATAGACCTCCTCATCACCGGAGACTTCTTCATGATCCCGGAGGACTCGCTGCCGAAGCTTGAGGAGATGCTAAAGGGAGCTAAACTCGACAAGGATGAACTCCTAAGGAGGGTTGAGGCCTTCTACAGGGAAACGGGCGTTCAAACACCTGGATTGAAGCCCCAGGACTTCATCGACGCCTTGATGAAGCTGAGAGAGGCCGTGGAGAGATATCTACCATCGATACGCCCCTCAGCCGAATCCGATAGAGCTAGCTGACTAGGGAGAGGGACGTGGATCGATATATTTTTTCATGTATATCGCTATAGGGATATCGTGACATCCCCTTCGAAGATCACCCTTAGAGACCCTTACGGGAGAGGCGTGGAGACCCTTCGGATATCAGTGACACAGCGCTGCGACTTCAACTGTCTCTACTGTCATAAGGAGGGGGAGATGGCCCCCAGACGAGAGCTTACAGTCGAGGAGATAGGGCGAATCGCCGCAGTAGCCTCCTCCCTAGGTATATCGAGATTCA
>JAPDJB010000065.1 GCA_029259285.1 Candidatus Bathyarchaeota archaeon
GACTTCGACTGAGCGAAAATCAGGAACTCCCTAACAATCACATCGCATCACCTCCAACTTCAAGGCTTGGAGAAGCCGAGAACACGCCTCCAACACCAATCTTAGCCATCAAAGAAGAAAAAGATGGGGAGCTCTCTCCATCACAGCCTCTTTTTACCCTACCCCTGGGGGAGTGCTTATCTACTTTATCCTCAATATCTCATCGATATGTCTATGGATTTGAAGAGGGCGAGGGAGAGGCTCCTCGACATCTATTATCGGTATCATCCACCCCTGAGGACGAGCTTCCTCGACGACTTGGAGTGGATTTGGGGAAGCCGATGGGGTGTGAACACGGAGGTTGGCAGGCTTAGGAAGGTTCTACTACATAGACCTGGGAGGGAGATCCTCGCCATAAAGGAGCCCTATGAGGAGTGGAGATATACCTACAAGCCAAAGCTGGAGGAGATGGTGGGGGACTATGAACGCCTGAAGGCGGTCTTCGAGGAGGAGGGCGTGGAGGTTGTGGAGAGGCTCCCAGAGGAGGGGTCTAATCCAAGGCTTGTGAAATCAATCTACACCAGGGATCCAGCCTTCGCCGTCCCTGGAGGCGTCATCATAGGCCGGATGTATGATAGGCTGCGTAGGGGTGAGGAACCCTATGTGATGAGAACCCTAGCCCAGATCGGCTGCCCGATCCTAAGAACGATCAACGGCTATGGGGTTGCGGAGGGGGGAAGCGTCATGTGGATCACCCCAAAGCACCTCGCCCTAGGCCTATCATGGCGTATGAACGAGGAGGGGGCGATGCAGATAGCCGAGGTGGTCTGGGCCATAGACCCCGACGTAGATATAAGGGCTGAACCCATCTTCGGAGGCCACATCGACGCCCATATCTGCATGGTAGACGTCAAGACGGCCGTCGTCAACCGTGAGGGCTTAGCCTATACGATGTATGAGTGGCTCAGGGAGACTGTTGACCTAAACATAATAGAGAGACAGAGGGATGTCTACGTGGCAGCCGTCGCGGTTAGACCTGGCCGAGTTATCTGCGCCTCTGGGCCTGGAAGGGAGGAGGGGATTAGACTGCTGGAGAGGAATGGTATCGACGTCATAACGGTTGAGATACCTACCCTCGTCCACCCCCTAAATAGCGGCTCGATACACTGCTTAACCATGCCAATACAGCGTGATCCGGAGCCGGAGGACTGATAGCCTCATCCAGCCTCTTAAACTGCCAGTATCTCAGGCATCAGCCATTGAAGTTTAGACACCGCTCCATCACATCCCTGATATGCCTAAGCCTCCATAGGAGGAGCTCCATGTATCGGCCATCCCCCCTCCGGCTTCGAAGCTCCTCCTCTATCCACGCCTCATTACGTTTCATAGCCTTGAAACTCCCACATCGATCCCTGTAAGGGCAGGGGCCTGTTTTATCGAATAGGAAGCCCAAGGCGCTCCAGAAGAGGCTCTCCCACGGATTTAAATCGATTCTCGACTCCTCCTCTCGATCTATATGCTATTCAAAAGCTATCTATCTACGCTTCATATGGGGCGCTCTCAGCCAGCGTTGTGTATATCGGCCCCCTAGGCGTTAGGGTGCTCCTCTTCAGCCTTACATGGCTGACGGTGAGGGAGCCGAACTCGATGTCGATGAGCGACTCCAAAGCCATGGCTAATCTATCACGGTTTCTGCCGCTTCTAACCCTGGCTATGGTGAGATGCGGCGTGAAGAGTCTATCCTCGCCCTTGAAGCCGAGGCTGAGAAGCCCCCTCTCGATCCTGGCGTGAAGTCTCTTCAGCTCCTCGACGCCCTCTGAGACGCCGATCCAGATGACCCTCGGCCTATGGGTGCTTGGGAATGCTCCAACCCCTCTGAAGCTAACCCTGAAGGGCTTGAAGCTGCTCTCCCTGATGAGCTCCCCGACGGCCTCCGCGAGGCTGGGCGGAATCTCGCCGAGGAATCTCAGCGTTATATGGAGGTTCTCCCTCTCCACCAGCTTCAGGTCTGCCCCCGTCGATTGGAGCCTCCTCTGAGCCTCAGCTATCGCTTCGAGGAGCCTGGCATCCTCGACGTCGACGGCGATGAAGCATCTCATCGCCGTTGAGCTTATCCCAGAATCCCTTTAAGGCTTCCCCTCCACTGATAGGTGGGAGCTCCCACCCATAGGCCTCATCCTCGCCTCAGCTCTCCTCCACGCTGTCTGGAACACCTTGGCCAAAGAGAGCGGTGGGGAGGAGGCCTTCATGTGGCTTATGACGATGGCATCCCTATTGACGCTCCTCTCCTATTCCTCCTACTCCTCCCGAGGATCAGGTTCCCCCTGGGGGCTCTCCCCCATCTCCTCAGCGGCCCTCTCAACGGCCCTCTACTCCCTCGTGGATAAGGTAGGCGTCCTAAGAGTCGGCCCCTCCTCTACGCCTTCTGGCTAGACCCTTCTCAGCCTCGAGTAATTCTCTCAAGCACCCTGATGAGGCTCAGCTATCTAAATGGTTCTAATGGCCATACCCCTCGCCCAGGTCAGCTACCTCATAGGGCTTAGACAGCTCAGCGTAGTCATCGGATACCCTATCGGGGTGGGAATGCTCGGCGAGAGGCATGAAGCCATTAGGCTGTTAGGTTCCACCCTCATCTTCCTCGGAGCTTTCCTCAAATCAAAACCTTTAAGGGGGTTTCAGAGGCCTCTTATTCGTGAAACTGGAGTTCAACAACCCCTGGACACTTGAGGGAGTCTGGCTTAAGGGGAATCTCCACGCCCATACGGATCGATCCGATGGAATGCTCACCGTTGAGGGGCTCATAGAGGCCTATAGGGGGAGGGGCTACCGGTTCCTATCCATCACAGATCACGGCATGCTCACATATCCAGATGAGAAGCCGAGAGACATACTGCTGATCCCTGGGGAAGAGATAAGCGTCGGAACCTCCTCAGCTGAGACGAGATTCCACATCCTCGCCATAAACGTCGAGGAGGAGCTCCCCGTTGAGGAGGGCGATCCAGATGAGAGTCCTCAGAGGGTGATAGACCTAACGCTGAGGCATGGGGGCCTACCCATAGTGGCTCATCCCTACTGGTCAGGCTTCAACCTCCAAGACCTGATGAGCCTGCAGAACTATATCGGCATAGAGATCTACAACACCACCTGCGAACTCAACCGGCAGAGGGGGCTGTCCACAGTCCACTGGGATGGACTGCTCTCAAATGGATGGAGACTCTACGGATTCGCCGGCGACGACGCCCACATGGAGCGGAGGCCTGGGCTTCCACCCGACATCGGAGGGGCTTGGATCATGGTGAAGGCCGTGGAGCCGACCGTCGAAGCAGTAGTCGACGCCATATCCAGAGGCCTATTCTACTCATCAAACGGCCCAGAGATCAGGGGCCTCAAAATAGGGGAGGGGGTCATCCACGTGGAGACCTCACCGGTTAGATGGATAAGCTTCGTGTCAAACCCAACCCTCGGACTGAGATACACCGCTGAGAGGGGTGAGATAACCGAGGCTGAGTTTAGGGTCACGGGTGATGAGACCTACATCCGCATCGAGATCTCCGACATCTATGGGAGGAAGGCGTGGACAAACCCCATATATATAGAGGCCTAAGGCTCCGACACCTATTTTAACCCCGAGGGGAGATAGTGCTGGGATGCCCCTGAGGCATCTGGATGGCTGAGAGGATGAGGCTTGGAGGAATCCTCGACCTATCAACCGTCGACTGGTATGGAAACGCATCCCTCATAGTCTTCTTCGCAGGCTGCAACTTCCGATGCCCCTACTGCCAGAATTCGCCTCTCATACCCCCAGACTCCGGAGTCGAGGTCGGAGTAGAGGTTCTCAGGGAACGAATAGAGAAGAATCTCATCCTCCTGGACGCCGTCGTCTTCACAGGCGGAGAGCCGACCCTACAGCCAGAAGGAGTTGAGGAGGCTGCGAGGGCCGTGAGGGATTACGGCCTAAAGCTGATGCTCGACACAAATGGCTCCATGCCAAACATCATAGAGAGACTGCTTAAGGAGGAGCTCGTCGACAGGGTCGCCCTCGACGTTAAGGCCCCACTGAGAGCTGAGCCATATGGGAGGGTGATCGGCCTTCCGGAGGCTGGGGCCTCCATGGCGAGGAGGGTGGAGGAGAGCCTGAAGCTCTGCAACCAATACGGCGTCGAGATAGAGGTCAGAACCACAGTTGCCCCCGGGATCAGCGACGACCCAGATTTCATCAGGGAGATAGCCAGAAGCATCAGGGGGAGATGCACCGTCTACTATCTACAGCAGTTCGACAACACCGGAAACGTCCTCGACGAAAGCCTAAAGGCCCTGGAGCCGCCCACGAGGGAGAGACTGATGGAGCTCGGCCGAGTAGCCCTCGAGGAGGGGGTTGGGGAGGTCTATATTAAGACGAGGAGACATGGCCTGGAGAGGGTTCAGATTTGAGACTTCTCCTCATAACTGGGATGCCTGGATCGGGGAAGACGACCGCCGCCAGATACATCGAGGAGTATGGGTTTAGGGTTCTGACGATGGGAGACGTCGTGAGGGAGGAGGCTGAGAGGAGGGGTTTGAGGCCTACGAGGGAGACGCTGTCAACACTCGCCGAGGAGCTTAGGAGGATGGAGGGTGGAGACGCCATAGCGAGGAGATGCATAGAGAGGATCAAAGCCCTAAAGGCTGAGGGAATCGTAGTCGACGGAGTCAGAAGCCTCGAGGAGGTTGAGGCCTTCCGCAGAGAATTCGGAGATACAACCCTGATCGCAATCCATGCATCGCCGAGAACCAGATTCGAGAGGCTGAGAAGTAGAGGCAGGGTCGACGACCCCGTCGATTGGGATGAATTCCATAGACGAGACCTAAAGGAGCTGGAGCTTGGACTCGGCTCGGCGATAGCCATGGCAGACATCATCATAATAAACGAGGGAACGCTGGAGAATTTGAGGAGGGAGGTGGAAAACCTCTTAAAAGATTTTTAAATCATTTACTGCCTATTCCAAACGATTCAATTTTTCCTCACATATCTATCGGAATGTTGAGGATGAGTCTCCGATAGTCCCTGCCCAAACTTATAGATCGATGGCATAATAACTTTCAGGATATTTTCCTGGATAAAACTTATATGTTGGATGATGCTCTATCGTAAGAAAAGAAGTTGAGGGACGTGAGATTTAAAATAACGGATAAGAGGGATTTAAACTCTGAGGACTATCTAATAGAGGTGGAGGCACCCCATATCGCTGAGAAATTGAAACCTGGAAACTTTGTAATTTTACTTATCCACCCTAAGGGTGAAAGAGTACCAATGTCAGTACAAAAGGCTAAGAATGGCAGAATTTCAATGTTCATCAAGAAATTGGGGAAAACATCAATTGAACTTTACGAGAAATATCAGGTGGGAGACTACATCGACCACATAGTAGGGCCTCTTGGAAACTCTGTAGAGCTTAAGAGGTATGGAAACATAGTTATCGCCTCAGACCTTGTTTGCGGGCATGCTGAAAACTACAACCTATCCGAGAGTTTAAGCGCGATCGATGGAAACCACGTCATCTCCATCCAAAGCTTCCCCAACAAGAATGAGATTTACCCCAGAGACGTCCTCGCCGAATCCGTCTGCCACGAATATTACCTAACAACCTTAGATGGCTCCTATGGATTGAAGGGGCACTACCTAGATGTATTGAGGAAGCTACTGAATGAGGGGAGAATAGACATCATCTTTGCTGGGGGAGACATCAACAGCCTTAGAAAACTCGCAAACCTAACCAAACCCTACGGGATACCCACCTACGTCACCGTGAGGCAGATAATGGTTGACGGCACAGGCATGTGCGGTTCATGCCGGGTTCTAGTCGACGGGGAGGTGAAGTTCAGCTGCGTCGACGGCCCGATCTTTAACGCCCATAAGGTAGACTTCGACGATGTACTCCGCAGACTTGCGAGGTTTAGGAGGGAGGAGAGGGAAGCCCTGGAATTTTACAGAAGGCAGCAGATGAACGAAGGTTAGAAAAGGCCTCCACCTAGCGAATTCAAAACTCATCTGTTACAATAATGGGCGCCCTATGCGGCGATGTGGTAGTGGACTGCTTGACGGGATATGCTAAACCCTTAACACTCCGTTCCGAGGCGTTTATGCATCATGTGGGCGACCTTCTCATGAACCAGATACATACGCTTCCTACGTTCAAGCTCGTCGAAATCCACTTGATGTCCATCAAACTCTGGGCCGTCCACACATGTGAACTTCGTCTCTCCTCCGACCATAACTCTACAGGCTCCACACATGCCTGTGCCGTCAACCATTATCGGGGTGAGGTGAACCATCGTTTTAACCCCGTAGGGCCTCGTCAATTCACAGATCCTCTTCTGAATCGGAACCAGGCCGCAGACGACGACTCTATCCACGCCGCGTTCAAGTATCGTCTTCATAAACTCGATTCCCTCGTATCCCCTTGAGCCATCGTCCGTGCTCACGTAGAACTCGTCGCATACGGCCTTGAACTCCTCCTCGAAGATTATTAGATCCGCCCTCCTGGCGATGTTAACCCCTATCACGTAGTTCCCCTTCTCCTTGAATGATCTTGCTATGAGGGTCATGGGTGCGGCGAAGACGCCTACGCCGACGCAGACAACCTTTCCAAATCTCTCGATCTCGGCGGGGTTTCCGAGGGGGCCGACCACTGCGGGTATCTCATCCCCCTCATTGAATGCTCCCAACATCTTAGTTGTCTTCCCAACTTCCTGGAAGACGATGGTTATCGTCCCCTTTTCACGATCATAGTCGGCTACGGTTAGGGGGATTCTCTCACCCCTTTCATCGGCCATCAGGATGACGAATTGACCGGGTTGAACCTTCTCCGCTATATGGGGTGCGGAGATCTTAATCAGCTTGATGTTTGGGGCTAACTCCCTCTTCTCAAGTATTTCAAACAATCCTTTCACCTCCCAGCGATTCCGGAGAGCTTCTCTGAGAACTCCTTAAGCATGGAGTCGAACTGGTTGAGGTATATGGGCGTCGACCTATAGATTTGAAATCTATCCATCAACCCCAATTTTTCGAGGATGTTCTCAGCGTCCTCGACGTTTCTCTCAGCTATCTCGGTTCCCCTCTCCAGCTTACACTTCTCCTCCGGACAGGCTATCACGAGCACTCCGTCGAAACCTGAGTATAAGGCCTCAACGATCCAGGCTGGATCCAACCCCTTCAGGCATGGTATCTCTATAATAGCCGTTTTCTCATTGTATAGTCCGTTCTTAACCCTGTCTAAAGCCGTGAACTCAGACCATTGACAGATGAAGACGAGGATCGAGGGGCGAGTCTTGATCATCGAGGCGTATTCATGGATCAGGGTTGAGACGACGTCATACTCATAGCCTTCGAGCTGGATGGCTTGATGTGGACATACCACTGCGCAGACTCCACACCCGACGCAGGAGTCTAGGTCTATGGTTGGGGTGCCCCCAGGTTGGAGTGTGATGGCGTCGTAGGGGCAGATGAAGGCGCACTTCCCACATCCAACACAGTTCTCAGTTATGTAGATCGCCTTCATGGGATTTGTGTAGCATAGGATGGTGTCCTCCCCGAATCCAAGCTCCCTCAGGACATAGCTCAGAAGCGTCAGGCGTTTCCGGCTTACATCGCTTCCATCCTTAAATCTACAGTAGTCCTCGTCGCATTGGACGACGATTATCCTCTCAATCCCCATCCTCAACGCCCTCAGATAGAACTCCAATGGGATGCGGCCGACGCATGGAACCCTGATGAGGATGTAGTCCTCGAAGCCCTGTTTGGCTAGGAAATCTCTAACCTTACCGCTTGGAGGTGGACTTACGCCGCGGCAGACGAGGGCTAGGGTCTTCAGCCCCGTCTCCCCCATCTTTTTCTCGAGGTAGGTGAGGAGGGAGTCCGGCTCGTAGTGGAGGAGGTTTATCGCGGAGGCTGGGCAGGCGCTGTAGCATAGGCCGCAGACCTGGCACTTCTCGATGTCGAGTATGAGTCTCCCCTTCTCCTCATCGACTTCGAGGGCGTCGAAGGGGCATACGGATGAGCAGATTGAGCAGAGGCTACAATTATCCTCATCGACGTTGATAACGCATGTTTGACTCATGAGGAATCGGATTTATTCCTCGATGATTGATTTAAATTTTAAGGCCTCCAGGAGGATTAGGGCTATCCCCCTGGCGGCCCCCTCCAGCTCTGGGGTTAAGCCCTCTCCAAGGCTTATATCCCTGGGCTGGATGGAGAGTAGGGCTATCCTGGCTCCAGTCATCTCCCCGACGAGTTCGCAGAATATTCTGAGGGGTAGCATATGGGTTGAGACCGCTGGGCGGATGGCTAATTCCTCGAAGTCTATAAGTCTGACCCGTCCAGGCTTTAAGCCTATCATTCCAGCGTCGATGATCAGGATGTGTGAAGGCTTGAACTCCACGATGCTCTCGATGTGATCCTCCGGAGCGGCTTCACAGGCGATTAATAGAACCCTATCGGATTTCAGTTTATCCCTCAACTCTCTGACGATTTCAACGCCCACATAATCATCCCTTCTAAACCTGTTTCCAACTCCGATTACGGCAATCTTCTCAACGTTGGAGAGGAAGTCGAGGAGCCTTATCTTTAAGCCGTCTTCTCCAGCCTTCAATCTCCAGTGATCCCTCAGTCGACACGCTTAAGGCTTGGCCTCTCAACCCTCCTCATCAGCCTGCCCCGATGATCATATATCTCAACCGTTAGGGGTAGCTCGCCGATGGCGTGGTGGGATGCACATGCCATGCAGGGGTCATAGGCCCTATACGCCATCTCAACCATGTTGAGCAGCCCCTCGCTCACCTCACTCCCCTTTATGAGGCCCCTCGCTGCGTTTCGGATTGACATGCAGATGGAGGCGTAGTTGCTGGCGGTTGGGGTTATGATGTTTATATCCTCTATGAGGCCGTCCCCGTCGAGCTTATAATGGTGGATCAGCGTCCCCCTCGCAGCCTCCACGACTCCAACGCCCTCCCCAGGTTCACCGACGGGGCTGCGAATCTCAGGGCTGGTCACCTCCGGATCCCCTGCGAGCTCCACAGCTCTCTCGGCGGCGTAGAGTATCTCGATGAGCCTCGCCCAGTGGTATGCTATCAGCGAGTGGGCTGGTTTCCCGAGGGTTTTATACATGAGCCTATACTCCTCATCGGCGAGGGGGGTTGCCATCCCCTCCGCTGCGTTCAGCCTTGCGAGGGGGCCTACACGGTATACTCCGCTCTCAGCTCCATCTATGAGGCCTCTCCATCCAAGCCTCTTCAGGTATGGCATCTTCACATAGCTCCACTCCACGACGTGCTCCTCGATGACGTCGAGATACTCTGATGCATCGAATTTCAGGAGCTCTCCACCTTTTGGGTCTACTATGCGGAGCTTTCCATCGTAGAGGTTCACCCGATTATCCTCATCGACCAGGCCCATATAGTAGGTTTCCAGCTTGTAGATGTCGCCTTCGATCATCTCCTCATAATCGGGGTTCTCAAGCACGAGTTGATGGAACAGCTTCAGCGAGGACTCTGCGAAGTCGACGCATGACTCAGCCATCTCCCTCACCTTCCCCCTCTCCTCCTCGGTTAGGGGTTTCGATACTCCACCTGGCAGTCCACAGACTGGGTGGATGGCCTTTCCACCTATGATCTCCACGATGTTCTGGCCGTATGCCCTATGTCTGATAACCTGCTTCACCAGATCTAAGCCCATTTTCCTCGCCAATCCGATGATGTTCCTCTCCCTCGGGGATGCCCTCGGGCCTACGAGGAAGTCGGGTGCGGCGAGGTAGTAGAAGTGGAGTATGTGATCCGATATGATGTAGCCGCAGTGCATGAGCTCCCTAAGCTTCCTGGCGGCTGGGGGAGGCTCGGCTTTGAAGGCCTCGTCAAGCGCCTTCGCTGAGGCTAGGTGATGGGCGACGGAGCAGACTCCGCATATCCTGCTCGTTATCTGGGGGAGGAGCTCCCCGCTCCTCCTGACACAGAACTTCTCGAAGCCCCTGAACTCAGGTATCTGTAAGTAGGCGTTCTCAACAAATCCCCGTTCATCTAGGAAGATCGTTATCTTCCCATGGCCCTCAAGTCTCGTGATGGGGTTGATGGTGATCTCCCTCACTTCCTCTCCACCCTCCTGTTTATGATCGACGATGGCAGTGAGAACATGTAGAATGTTCCAATTGGATCTCTGATCTGTCTCTCAATATCCTCCATCTTAACCCTCCTCTCGATTATTGAGGCTAAGGCGCTGAGCATGGCCGCACCCTGCTCGGGGGCGTCTGGACAGGGGCCTCCACATCCTATGCAGGGCATGTTAGCCTTCGGACATCTCGCCCCGCATCCCCCCCTTGTGGCAGGCCCCATACATGGTATCCCCAGCTCCAGTAGACACCTCTCGGAGTCTGGAGCCACCTCATGGATGCGATGGATCTCCGAGATCCTCTTCTTCTCCCCCTTTGGATTCCTCGGGCATTCATCACATACGGATTTAGGGGGTGCGAGGACTGAACCCC
>JAPDJB010000159.1 GCA_029259285.1 Candidatus Bathyarchaeota archaeon
CGCATCCTCAGGGACTTCGCGGTTGAGGCGACGCCGAGGATCGGCGTCAGGGATAGGAGGCCCCTAAGATTCTATGTGAAGGATAACCCCTATGTATCGAAGCCTAAGAGATAAAGGGCCTCCTATAGGTGGTGTTTTAAGGCTGGGTGTTCATCACTCCATGATCGACATGGAGCTGGCCGTCTCAACGCTCTTCTGCCTCGACAAACCCTTCGATGACGCCCTGGCTGATATGCTCCTCTCCGGCTCTCGATGTCTAGAGCTGATCGACGACGGTCTCCATAGACTCGACCGATTGAGGGTTGAGAGGCTGCTGGAGATGAAGGCCTCCTATGGGTTGAGGTATGCACTACACGCCCCCTTCTCGGATATGAATCTAGCTGCCTGGGATGACGGGTTGAGGGAGGCTATACTACGTCGATTGGAGGCCTCTATAAGGTGGGCTTCATCCCTGGAGGTGGAGGCCTTCGTCTTCCACCCAGGCTGGATGACGGCTCTGGAGTATTTCAACCCAGGCTCCTCCTGGAGGAGGAACCTCGATTCGATTAGACGGCTGACCCGTTACGCCCAGGAGTATGGTGTTCCAGCCTATCTGGAGAATGTCCCTGAGCCTCACCCCTTCCTCCTGAAGTCGGTGGAGGATTTTGAGAGGCTGTATGATGAGGTGGACTTCGATCTGCGGATGACCCTCGACGTGGCCCACGCCCATCTGAGGGGTGAAACCCTGGAATTCATCAAGCGTCTCAGCTATCATATAGGCCACATCCACGTCAGCGACAACATGGGTGAGAGGGACGACCACCTCCAGCTTGGGATGGGAACCATCGACTGGGAGGAGGTGATCAAGGCCCTCAGAGAGATCGAATATCGAGGCTGGATAGTCGTCGAATCCATCGAGGGCATCGGGGAGAGCCTGGAACTCCTCAGGTCTCTGCTGGCTCGTCGCTGAGGGGCACCCTCAAAGTCATCAGATCCTCAGCCACGAGGACGTTGGGGAAGACGCTCCTCGCCTCCTCCAGAAGCGGCTTGGGGTCTGGATATCTCGCACTTATATGGGTGAGAATCAGAAGCCTCACCCCAGCCTCGGCGGCCAGCTCAGCTGCCTCCCTCGCTGTGGAGTGGCCATCCCTTATGGCTCTCTCCCTCAGCTCATCGTGGAAGGTTGCTTCATGGATGAGGATGTCTGCCCCACGGGCCAGCTCTATAAGTCTTCTATTCGGCCTGGTGTCGCCGCTGTAGGCTATGCGTCTCCCCCGACGGGGTGGATCGACTACGTCTCTGCTCTTCACAACCCTGCCATCGCTGAGGGTGATGTCCTCCCCCCTCTGAAGCCTCTTCCATAGAGGCCCCTCAGGGACGCCGAGCCTCCTCGCCCTCTCGGGGTGGAACCTCCCAGGCCTTGGGTCTTCGATGATGGCGTATGACCAGCATTCGCCTTCATGCTCGGCCTCGACGGCCTCAACGCGGTAGTCCTCCCCCCTATGGATGACGCCTCTATGAACCCGATGGATTATCAATGGGAACTCTGGGGGGCTTATGAATCTGGAGACGGCCTCCAGGAAGCCTCCTAGTCCTCTTGGGCCGTAGATGTGGAGGGGGCGCTCCCTCCCGAGGAGGTTCATCGTCTGTATTAGACCTGGAAGCCCCAAGACGTGGTCTCCGTGGAGGTGGGTGATGAAGACCCTCATCGATCTCCCGAAGCCTAGGCGGGCCCTGGCCATAGCCCTCTGCGTTCCCTCGCCGCAGTCGAAGAGGAGGATTTCGCCATCCCTCTTAACGGCTATGGAGGGCAGACCCCTCAGGGCTGATGGCATCGTTCCACCGGTTCCGAGGAAGACGATCTCCAACTCTAAGGCCTCCTGAAGACGGCGATCTCCCTCGTCAGGCTGCCGTGAACCCTCATCAGATGCGACTCCACATGGATAAAGCCGGCCTCCAAACCCATATAGGTGACGCCTAGGGTGTCTGGGCCGGCCATGCAGAGGTATCCCCCAGGCCTTAGGATGTCGTAGGCTGAGTGGAGGAAGTCTTCATATAGTCTTCTAAGTTCTATGCCGATGGTGGAGGCGGCCCTACCATAGGGGGGATCGGTGGCTATGGCTCCCACCCCCCTGAAGGGAAGTCTCCTCGCATCGCCCATCGATAGATGGTAGGGTGGAGGGCAGAAGTATCCGAGGTTCAGCCTTGAACCCCTCACCATCTTGGGTGAGACGTCGAGGCCTATGGGGATGCAGCCTAGGATGGAGGCCTCCATGAGGATGGCTCCCGCGCCGCAGAAAGGGTCGAGAAGCGGCTCACCAGCCCTAACCCTAGTTAGGTTCACCATACATCCAGCCAGCTTAGGCTGAAGCGTTGAGGGATGGAAGAAGGGGCGGTTCTTGGCTCTACGCTCCTCTAGGCCTCCCCTACCCCAGGCTAAGACCCTGCCGAAGTAGAAGGAGCCGCCTGAGAAGACGCCGAGATAGACAACCCGAGGCCTGGAGAGATCCGGAACCGCCCCAGTTCGAGACTCTATGAGGGTGAGCATCTCCCTGCGAAGTGAGTTGATATCCACATCCCTCCCACCGCCCCTAACTCTTCGAATCCTCACCCAGAAACGTTCACCAGCCTGGAGGTCGAGCTTCAAATCGCTGAGGGATGAGAGGATCAGCGAGGGATCATCGGGAGCCGTGAAGAGCTCCTCGGCGCAGGCTCTGAGGTAGTAGGCCCTCCCCGCAACCCTATAGGCCGCCTCTATGGGCGCTAGGCATCTGAAGACCTGTGGAGCTCCTGGTCGGGCTTCGTATTTGAAGCCCTCAGCCTCCAGTATGGCCTCAGCCTCCGCCCTAGGGAGGGTTTCGTGGCCTCCCTTGAGCAGGAATAGCATCCTCCTCGGAGGGGGCATAACCCTTCAAACTCCTTTAGGCTAATAAGCCCTCATAGAGGTTTGAAGTGGAGTGTTCCATCGGTGATGGTCAGCTCATATAACTGGTTTGGATAGGGTTTGAGGTTGAAGGCCTCCAGCTCCTCATGGGTGAGGATCAAGGTGAGCTTCCTAACCTCATACTCCTTCACATCGGCCCCTGGAAGCACCCGTTGTAGGCCTTTGCTGATCTGGATGACCATCTGCCCGATCTCCTCTGGGATCTCCTGGGGTGTCACTATCATCATCGGGGGTTTCGGCCTGATCTCGACGAAGTCTATCTGATAGCACTCCCGCCCCTCTGGGTCTCTTATGGCCCTAACCGACTGGACTTTCAGTTTTATCTTGACTGTGAGCAAGGCCCTCCAGCTATGTGGGTTTCGGCCTGGGAAATAGATTGTGGTCACAAAACTAGGTGGATGTATAGGAGGGCTGAGGCTGCGAGGGCTAGAAGCCAGATCTTCCAGCTCCAGTTGAGAACCTTAGAGCCGTCGAACTCTGGGAGGGGTAGGAGATTGAAGGCTGCTAGGCTTGAGTTTATGATGGCCCCCAATCCGAATAGGAGGTGGAGCCAACCCCCTGTAACCTGGCTTAGAGCCATGTAGATGAGGGCCTGGGCGATGTTGACGGCTGGCCCAGCTAGGGCGATCCGGCCATAATCCCCCAGGGGTGGGAGACCCCCGACGTAGACCGCCCCTGGAGCCACGATCTTGAGGGGTGTCAGATAGGAGAGTAGGGTGATGAGGACGCCCATGGGGCTCAGCCTGAACTCAGCCCAGTAGCCCAGCCTCCTAGCCATGAATCTATGCCCCAACTCGTGGAGGAGGAAGGCGGCTGCGAAGATGGCGACGGCCCCCAGAACCACTAGGGGCCTCCTGAAGAGCAGCCTCCTCAGCCATAGGAGGGGGAGCATCGATACGAGTAGGAGCGCGACGGAGAGGTGGTGTAACTCCTCCAGGGTGAAGAGTTGAGGCCTCGAAGGGGTGGGGGCCTCAAACCAGGATGTCGTAGCCTCGATCTTAGGGCCACGGTATAGCCTGTACATCCATGGGCCTCTGGAAGTCGATGCTCAGAGCAGTATAGGCCTCCACAATATCGACATCTAAAGGGGAGGTCGACTTCACGGCCGCAGTAGTCGCAGCGAGCCATCGATTATGAGGCCTTCACACCCCTATATGAGCTTAGAGTGGTAGGAAGGGGTTGGGGTGGAACTCCCTGTGGCCGACGATGGGTATAGGCTCACCGCAGTATTCACAGCGATTCTCCTCGTCGAGATGCCAATCGGTGATGGTGTAGCCCACCCGCTCTATGACGACTCTGCCGCAGCCTGGACAATAGGTGTTCTCATACCTATTCATGGGGACATTCCCCACGTAGATGTATCTGCATCCCTCCTCGACGGCTATCTCCCTGACCTTCATCAGGATCTCAACGGGCGTTGGGGAGACATGGGTGAACTTATAGTGGGGGAAGAATCGGCTGAGATGGAGCGGCGTATCGGGGCCGAGATTCTCAACGAGATATCTAGCCATCGCCCTCGCCTCCTCCTCGCCGTCGTTTAAACCTGGGATTATGAGGAAGGTCACCTCAACATGGACTCCACGTCGCTTCATCTCCACCGTCGCCTCCAAGACGCTTTTCAGGTCTGCGCTGCAGTAGCGTCGATAGAAATCGTCGCTGAAGGACTTCCAGTCGACATTCGCCGCGTCGATGAGGCCTACAACCCTATCAAGGGCCTCGAGGCTTATGTAGCCGTTTGTCACGAGGACGTTCTTCACACCCCGCTCATGGGCTATCTTGGCTGTGTCCTCGAAGTAGTCGAGGTTTATGATGGGTTCATTATAGGTGTAGGCGATGCTTGTGCAGCGTCGACGCCTGGCCATCTCCACCACCTCCTCAGGCTTCACATATCTCGTCGGTACGTCTCCAGGCTTGGCCGTCGATAGATGCCAGTTCTGGCACCAGGGGCAGGTGAAGCTGCAGCTTATATGGCTGATGCTGAAGGCGAGGCTGCCTGGGTAGAAGTGGGCGAGGGGCTTCTTCTCTATGGGGTCTACAGCCATAGCTGAGAGGTCTCCATAGGTCAACGTGTAGAGCTTTCCACCCCTATTCTCCTTTATTCCGCAGAAGCCCCGCTCCCCAGGCTTTATGATGCATCTCCTGGGGCATACTATGCATCTGACGATGTCATCCCTGAAGGTTTCATAGAATCTCGATTCCCTCTCCAAGTCCCTTCAGTTTGAGATGGTCTCCGATGCCTATAAAGGATGAGGTTTCCCTCGTCGATCATAGTAATGTTTGAATCGGGGGCTGTGGAGTAGAGAATGGATGTGGAGGCTTGTAAGACCCGACGCCGCGAGGGCGTTGGAGGATGAAGGCGTAAGGAGGGGTCTTCCCAGATACGTCGATGTGGTGGAGGGGAGGCGTAGGGCGAAGTTCCTCATCGCAAAGGCATTGCCAGCCGACTTTCAGCACGACGACTCCACCGGAGACCTATGGAGGCTTCACAGGAGCCTATTGAGGGAGTATCAGGAGTTTGAGGCTGAGGTTGACGCCGGTGAGGCTGAGCTGGAGGAGGCCTCACCCAACTTCCTCGACCTAAAGGCAGAGCTGGCTAAGCGTATAATGGCTGAGTGCCACTTCTGTATGCGTCGATGCGGCGTCGACAGGCTGAGGGGTGAGAGGGGCTACTGCCGAGTCGGCGACGAGTTCGAGGTTTCAAGCTGGTTCCACCATCTCGGCGAGGAGCCTGAGTTGGTTCCCTCCGGAACGGTCTTCACCCTGGGATGTACCATACGCTGTATCCACTGCCAGAATTGGAGTATCTCTCAGTGGTATGAGTCTGGGACGCCGATGACCCCCTTCGAGATGGCTAAGGTGGTTGAGGGTTTGAAGCGTGGCGGCTGTCGAAACCTCAACATGGTGGGGGGTGAGCCAACGCCCTACTGCTGGCTCTGGATTGAGACCATGAGGCATGTCGACGTGAACATCCCGACGGTCTGGAACAGCAACAGCTATTATAGCCCCGAGACCGCTGAGCTTTTAGCCGGCTTCATCGATGTCTACCTCCTCGACTTCAAGTATGGCAACAACCGATGCGCTGAGGAGATCTCTGATGCCCCAGGCTATTGGGAGGCCTGCACCAGGAATCATTTGATGGCTGAGCGTTATGGTGAGCTCCTAATCAGGGTTCTCGTCCTCCCAGGGCATAATGAGTGCTGCACCAGGCCCATATTGGAGTGGATCGCTGGGAATCTCAGGCCCTGGACTAGGGTGAATGTCATGTTCCAGTATCGCCCTGAGTGGAGGGCCTATCAGCGTAGGGAGCTGAGCCGTAGGCTTAGGCGTGAGGAGATGGAGGAGGCTTTGAGGATCGCACGGGAGGTGGGTATCAGGAATCTCGTCTGGGATTAGGGTTCTAGGCCCAGGAATTCTAGGATGACATCGTGTATCTCCTCGATCGCCCTTATATGTCTCTCGTATCCATGGATGAGGAAGGCTCCGCAGCGTTCATGGTCGTTGGGCCTAGAGGCGTCCGCTATCTTCTCCCCCTCCAGCCTCCAGGGGTCTACGGTGTAGCCCTCCCCCACTTCGAAGACTAGGTCTGGCGGGTCGTTCATCGCCTCTGGGCCGTATAGCTCATCGCCCCTCCATATCCTCCGGATGATCCTCTCCCCGCTCTCATCGTCTCTGAGACTCCTTAGGCCTGATTCGATCTCGTCGAGGAGGTTTTCATAGCCCCATC
Organism: Candidatus Bathyarchaeota archaeon; assembly: GCA_029259285.1. GTDB lineage: Archaea > Thermoproteota > Bathyarchaeia > TCS64 > B23 > B23. Next base: position 6,648 of record JAPDJB010000159.1, read on the forward strand.
TTGGAACCACGCCACTTCTCTCACGCCCCTCCAGGTTTAGGCGGATGAGGCCTAGGGGCATGACGGTGCTATAGCAGAGGGCCCTCGTCCTCTCATGGTCTATGTATCCCTCCTCCCTAAGCCAGCTGTTGATCAGAAAGGCCTTTGGACGCCTCGTCATCCCATGGTCTGAGGCTATGATGAGGAGGCCTCTCCCGATGTGTTTTAGGCATCTTGAGAGGAATTCGTCGAGGACTCTGAACATATCGCCGATGAATCTCAGGATTCTCCTCCCCCTCCTCAGCAGCCTATCTAGGAGGGTTGAATGGCCCCTGGAGGCCTCCAAGGCCTCAACGGTGGATATCGATAGATGGTGGAGCAATCTATCGGGGAAGTTGAATACGATCATGGAGAAGCTCCAGGGGAGGTGGCTCAGCAGGTATTCAGCCACCTCGATCCTCCTCTCCTCAGCCTTAAGGAGCTCCTCTAGGACGCTGAGCCTATTCATCCTCATCTTCTCGGCGAGGTTTTCGACATCGGTGATGTAGCCCCTACGCCTCACCTCATCTTCCAACGACGGCGGATAAACCGATAGCCGGTGGTGGGGTGAGCCTCCAATCATGGCTGAATCCACATCCTCCGCGGGGTAGAAGGGTGGGACATTTATGATGATGGATCTAAGCCCTTTCTCCCTCAGATGTCTCCATAGGGGTTTGGCTCTGCAATCTGATCCCCTGACAACCCTTAGATTATGCTCCCTGTCGAGATGGAGGAAGTCGTAGATGCCGTGGAGGCCTGGGTCGACACCCGTCACCATCGATGTCCAGGCTGGAGCCGTGGTGTAGGGTATCGTCGACCTTAAGCATCCGGAGCAGCCCTCCTCCAAGAGGCTCCCCAGCGTCGGCAGCCTTTCTCCGAGGGCCTCTAAGAGGCGGTGTGGTAGGCCCTCGACGCCGATGAGCATCACCTTAGAGCCTTCAGCCATGAATCCCAGCTTAATGATGCCCTTCGAACTTTAAACGCTTCCCACAGGTCGTAGCTCCCCCTCAGCTCTCCGCACGGCGTCTATGAAGGCTCTAACCCTTCTGGGGTCTTTTCTATGCCTCTCACCCACCCTGTTGAGGCTGGAGGCTGCGTCGACGCCCCACGGCTTAACCCTCCTTATGGCCTCGGCGACGTTCTCTGGGCTGAGGCCTCCAGCGAGGATTAGGGGTTTACGGATGCTCTCCCTGATCCTGGCGCTTATCTCATGGTTGTGAAGCCTCCCCGTTCCGCCTATGAACTCCCTGACGTGGGGGAAGGGTGGGCCTCCGGAGGAGTCCACCATGATTATGTCGGCATAGCCCTCATATTCGAGGGCGAGGCTTAGGCTGTCGTGGCCGTCGACTGGGACAACCCTTATCACGCCGATGCCCGTGTCCCTCAGCTCCCCCGATAATCTGATGAACTCCTTTAGGGGGAGATACTCGGGGTAGCTTGCCACCTGGACATAATCCGGCTCAACCCTGCTGGCTAGAGCTGTTATCTCCTCAACGCTATGGGTGACGGGGAGCATAACGGTCTTAGCCCTCCCCCTGACGGGTTCAAAGACCTCTAAGGCATCTTCAGGTGAGAGGGAGGGGAGCCTGGTCTCCCCAGGCCAGGCGAGTAGGCCGACGTGGTCGGCTCCCATCTCCACCACCATCTCAGCGTCCTCTGGGCAGGTCATGGCATATATCTGAACCCTTATCCGGCTTAGGGCCTCCATCCCAGCATCGCCTCCAGCTCCCCCCTCTTCGGGAGATGCCTCGCCCCTGGGGCCATACATGCGTAGGCTCCAAGGGCATTGGCCATCTCCAGCATCCTATCCGCCTCTAAGCCCTTTAAGATGCCGTAGAGGATTCCGGCGTTGAAGGCGTCTCCAGCCCCCGTGGTGTCCACCACCTCCACCTTGAAGGCTGGCTTATGATGGGTCTCACCCAGAAGGGAGGCGGCGCATCCTCTTTGGCCTAGTTTCACGATTATGCCTCCACATCCCAGCTCCCTCTCAGCCTTCAATGCGCCTTCAGGTGAGGGTTGGTAGCCCAATCTACGCATTTCATCCTCGTTGCAGAGTAGGATGTCGAGGTTCAGCTCCCTCAGCAGTCCCTTATCAGCTGACTCCGGTGTTAGGTCGAGGGAGAGCCTTACGCCCCTCCTTGAGGCCTCCTCCATCAGCCATCTGGTTCTCCCCCCAAGCGGCTCTCCGTGGAGCATGTAGCCTGAGACGTGGAGGATCTCAGCCCCAGCCACATATTTAACCGTCTCCCCATCAGGTTTGAAGCCGAGGGAGGCATCCCTGACTCCGATCATGCCTCTTTCACCGCTCTCGACGTCGACGATGACGTAGATCCTCGTGGAGCTTCTCCCCCTCAAAACCTGAACCGCTGAGATGTCCACCCCCTCCCCTCTGAGGTTGTTGAGAAGTCTATGGCCGAGTTCATCGTCTCCAATGGCTCCGAGGAAGCCGACGGAGACGCCGAGCCTGGAGAGGGCGACAGCCGTGTTGGCCGCTGACCCTCCAAAGCCGATTCGGTGTTTGACAGCTATCCTGGAGGAGCCGAGGGTGAAGCCGCCTCGGATGTAGAGATATACATCCTCAGCGACCCCGCCGAGGGAGATGACGCTCAGAGACACATAGTTGAGGCCTCCAACAAACTATAAGAGATGATCAGTCGACAAGGCGTGAACAAGGATGTGAAATCCAGGGGAGATTGGCGGATTCTCAGCCCCCCCTTTAAAGGACTTTTAAAATGGCCTCTCTGGAATAGACCCCCTCCATCTATGTGATTGCCACCAGTCACATCCTAGAAAAAATTTAGTGGCTGTAATTCCAATCTCAATAAGCCTCTCAATCCTCAGCCCATAGGCTTCAAGACCTCGGAGACACCCACCTTGCAAGGGTTCTCTATCCCGTGGACCGGGCGGGATTTGAACCCGCGACCTCCACCTTGCAAGGGTGGCGATCATACCCCTGATCTACCGGCCCACTTCTCTATTTCTAGCCCAGAGATTTGAATATTTATGGGATGATCTCCGTCGAGTTGTTGTAGGGTGGGTAGTTTAGGCTCTTCCAATCTATATGGCCCTCCTCCATGAGCTTCTGGACTCGGTGTCTGATGCTGAGGATTAGGTCTATCGTGGTGGCTGTGATTCTGCAGAGGGTTCTGAAGCCCTCCTCCCCCCATAGGCGCTCCCTGTATGCGTAGAGGCATCGGCCTCCGCAGTAGTCGACGTATTTGCAGCCTATGCAGGGTTCTCCTATGCCCACATGGCCTATGCATTCTCTCCAGGTGTTGTGCCTAACGTCTCCGAGTTCAGCCCAGGATTCCTCGACGGCTATGGGGCAGGCGAGGATTCTGCCGTCTGTTGAGATGGCGAGGGCCGTCGAACCGGCGCCGCACGGCGGCCTCGATAGGGGACAACCCAATATGGCTGCCCTCAAAACTCCGAGGATGGGAACCAGCCCAAGAACCCTACCCCTCTCAGCTTCCCTTATCCACAGCTCTATCAGCCTCTCCATATCTGGGAGGTATCGACGCCATGTCCAGCCCTTGAAGTCTCTCCAGCGCTGGCTCCAGACGGCGTCGAGCTGCCAGTGAACATGGTCGAAGAGTTTGAGGCTGAGGAGATGAGTTATCTCAGCGTAGGGTTCACTCCGCTCCGAGATGGCCATCCTCGCTATCAGGTCTCCCCTGAATC
>JAPDJB010000021.1 GCA_029259285.1 Candidatus Bathyarchaeota archaeon
CGTTCTTCGACCCAGATGATGAATACTATCTCTCCGACTTCGCAAAGCACTTCATAGCAGGAATTCTAAAACATGCTTCAGAGTTTACGGCGGTGACAAATCAGTGGGTGAATTCCTACAAGAGGCTCGTCCCCGGTTACGAGGCTCCAGTTTACATCTGCTGGGCAAGAAGAAACAGGAGCACTCTCGTCAGAGTTCCACTTTACAAGCCGGGGAAGGAGAAGGCAACGAGAATAGAGGTGAGATCTCCAGATCCAGCGTGCAACCCGTATCTTGCATTCGCTGCAATGCTCGCTGCTGGAATGAAGGGAGTTGAGGAGAAATACGAGCTTCCAGAGCCGGTTGAGAAGGATGTATATCACATGAGCGAGGAGGAGAGAGAGAAGATCAGAACCGTCCTGAAGGAGATGGAGGAAAATGTCAGCCGCCTAATAAAGGACTATAAGGCGGGGAGGATGAAGCGACTTCCGGGACGTACCCTAGAGGAGACCCTCGAGTTCGAGATCATGAATGAGCTGGCTAAGGCGAGGGATAGGGCCGGAGAGCTCGTGGAGGCTAGATTGAAGCTGGACAACGCCGGAGTTATCATGACCCGCACAGGGGCGAGAGGCAGCAGCCTGAACATAGGGCAGATGATGGGCTCCGTCGGGCAGCAGTCGATCCGAGGTAAGCGGATCACCAGAGGCTACCTCAACAGGACACTGCCCCACTTCAAGGAGAACGACCCCAACCCAGCTGCACGGGGCTTCATCTATAGCTGCTACCGAGACGGCCTCAATCCACTGGAGTTCTTCTTCCACGCCATGGGAGGCCGGGAGGGCCTAGTCGACACGGCTGTGAGAACCCAGCAGAGCGGATATATGCAGCGGCGCCTCATAAACGCCCTCGAGCATCTAAGAGTCGAATACGATGGAACCGTGAGGGACTCCATGGGGAACATCATCCAGTTCAGATACGGCGAGGACGGCGTCGACCCGGCGAAGAGCGATCACGGTAAGGCCGTCAACGTTGAGCAGCTCATCGAGAGGGTGAAGCTCGGCGAGGAGGGGGGTGAGCCTGCGTCACCCGATTTCATAGAGGAGCGCATTGGGAGGGTTGAGGATAAGCTGCCTCTAAGCATCGTCGAGGAGCTTCGAAGCCTTCTCCCCGCCGCGGGTCTGACGGAGAGGGGAGTCGATAGGGTGATCGAGGGGGTTGTCCGCAGCTATGATTTCAGCCTCGTAGAGCCTGGAGAGGCCGTTGGCACAGTCGCAGCCCAATCCATCGGGGAGCCTGGAACTCAGATGACCCTGAGAACCTTCCACTACGCAGGCGTAGCCGAGCTGAATGTCACCCTCGGGCTGCCGAGGCTGATAGAGCTGGTGGATGCGAGGAGGACGCCTTCGACGCCGACGATGACCATATACCTCGACGAGGAGCATCGCCACGACGCCGAGAAGGCGAGGGAGGTAGCCAAAAGGTTGACTTATACGACGCTTGGAGACATCCTAGACTTCATAGGCCTCGACATCAGGAGGGACGCCATAAGAGTTGTCCTCAACCCCGAGAGAATGAGAAGCCTAGGGGTCAGCCAGGAAGATGTGGAGGAGGCGGCGCCGAAGCTGGAGAGGGAGGAGGAATACATCTATCTACTGCCATTATCAAAGGTTCGAGACGAGGATCCGGAGAGAGTGATAGAGGAGCTCACGGAGATCGGCGTCAAGGGCATACCTAGGATAAAGAGGGTTCTCACAGTCTATGAGAATGGCGAGTGGGTTATAAAGACGGACGGATCAAACCTGGAGATGGTTCTCAACGTTGAGGGCGTCGACCCGACGAGGACGACGACAAACGACATCCACGAGATCGCGAAGGTTCTGGGAATAGAAGCCGCTAGGAACGCCCTTATAAGGGAGGCGAAGGGAGTGCTAGACGAGCAGGGCCTCGATGTCGATGTGAGGCATGTGATGCTCGTCGCGGACATCATGACCAGCACCGGCGAGGTTCAGCAGATAGGTCGTCATGGAGTAAGCGGTGCGAAGAGCAGCGTCCTCGCCAGAGCCGCCTTCGAGCTGACTGTTCAACACCTAGTCGACGCCGCTGTAAAGGGTGAAATCGACCCGCTGAGGGGTGTGGTGGAGAACATCATCGTCGGACAGTCGATGCCCCTCGGAACCGGCAGCGTTGAACTCTTCATGACGGTTGGAGGTCGAAGGCGATGAGCAGCCTAGACCACGAGTTGAGGATGGCCCTCAAGACGGGTAAGTTCCACCTAGGCTCCAAGAGCGCCATCAGGGAGCTCCTACGGGGAAGGGCTAAACTAATAATACTCTCCAGCAACTGCCCAGAGCATTACAGGGAGTGGATAGAGGAATATGCCAAGCTCGCCGGCATCCCAGTTTTGAGGCATAGAAAGGATAGCGTAGACCTGGGAATCCTATGCGGCAAGCCCTTCCCAGTGTCAGCAATTGTTATAAATGAACCTGGTGACTCAAAGATCTTGAATCTGGTGAAGAGGGGAGATGCTTAGGAACATAAAGATCACGGAGAATGAGCTTCGATACATGTCCCTCCTAGAGAGGATGACAGGCGCCACAGTGCTCGACTGCGTCATCGACGAGGAGGAGGGCTCGATAATCTTCGCGGTGAAGAAGGGTGAGGTAGGACTAGCCGTGGGGAGGAGGGGTGAGAAGATCAAGAAGTTTAAAAAACTGACGAATAAAAAGGTGGACATCTATGAATACATCGAGGATCCATTAAAGTTCATTAAGAGCGCCCTCAAGCCGGCTAGGGTGAAGGATATAAAGCTTGTTGAGAGGGTTGACGGCAGCAAGATCGCCATGGTCAGGGTTGAGGAGAAGGATAAGGGTATAGCCATAGGAAAGAATGGGAGGAACATCAAGAAGGTGAGATTCCTCGCCAAGCGCTATTTCGGCTTAGAAACCATTATAATAAGCTAAAAATCATTATCTAATCTCCATCTCAATATAGACCTCACTCGGCACCCTGATGCGCATAATATTCCTCATCACGCGCTCACGGGCGTCGATCTCTATCAGCCTCTTATGAATCCTCATCTCATACTTATCCCAGGTATTGCTGCCGTCGCCGCAGGGAGTCCTCCTGACGGGGACCACCAGCCTCTTCGTGGGCAGCGGGATGGGTCCAACCATCTTGACGCCCATCCTCCTGGCGATCTCCTTTATCTCCTGGCATACCATCTCCAGCTTCTTCGTATCGGTGCTGGTCAATTTAATCCTCGCCCGTCTAACCATCCCGCCACCCCTCGGAGGACTCCACGGAATTTAAACCTTCCTAACTCTCGATCTCCAGCACTATGCCAGCCGCTATGGTGGTTCCCATATCCCTTACGGCGAAGCGGCCCAGCTGCGGGAACTCCCTATATACCTCCATCGCCACAGGCTTCAGAGGCTCGAATCGAACCACGGCGGCATCTCCGGTCTTCAGGTAGCTTGGATTCTCCTCGATGACTTGGCCGGTTCTTGGGTCAAGCTTTGAGATGAGCTCCGCGAATCTCACCGGAATCTGAGCCGTGTGGATGTGGAGAACCGGCGTGTATCCCTGGGCGATGGCTGTTGGGTGGTGGATGACGAAGATCCTTCCTTTGAAGGCCTTAGCCACCGTCGGCGGATTATCCGGATAGCCGGCCACCATTCCACGCCTCAGCTGATCCCTCGCGATGCCCTTGACGTTGAATCCTATGTTGTCGCCTGGCTCAGCCCTCTGGATCCTCGTATGATGGGTCTCGATGCTCTTAACCTCTCCCTGTAGGCCGCCTGGCATGAAGATGACCTTCTTACCGATCTCTAGGACACCCGTCTCAACCCTGCCCACGGGGACTGTTCCAACGCCCCTGATGGAGTAGACATCTTGGATCGGTATCCTCAGCGGCTTGTCTATGGGCTTAGGTGGAACCTCGAACTCGTCTAGGGCCTCGATGAGCGTTGGGCCGTCGTACCATGGCATGTTCTTACTCTTCTCCACGAGGTTGTCGCCGGTCCACCCCGAGACGGGGATGAAGTGTATCTTGTTGACGTTGTAGCCCACCATCTTCAGCAGCCTAGCGACGCCGTCCTTAACCTCCTCGTATCTCTGCTGGCTCCAATTCACGGTTGGGTCATCCATCTTGTTGATGCAGACAACCATCTGATCGACGCCGAGGGTCTTAGCTAGGAAGGCGTGTTCACGGGTCTGCCCTCCAGGGGTCATGCCAGCCTCGTATTCTCCCCTCTTGGCTGAGACGAAGAGGATGGCTCCATCAGCCTGGCTGGCTCCGGTCACCATGTTCTTCACGAAGTCCCTGTGTCCAGGGGCGTCGATGATGGTGAAGAAGTACTTCGGAGTCTCGAACTTGTAGAAAGCCAGGTCGATGGTTAGGCCTCTTTCACGCTCCTCCTTCAGCCTGTCGAGTATCCAGGCATACTTGAAGGACTCCTTCCCCAGCGCCTTGGCCTCCTCCTCATACTTCTTGATGGTCTTCTCATCGACGGCTCCGGTTAGGTAGAAGAGGTGGCCTATCGTAGTGCTCTTCCCGTGGTCTACGTGGCCGATGACTATGAGGTTGAGATGTGGCTTCTCACTCATACCCTAACCTCCTACACAGTGAGGATAGAATGAGACATAAAAAGTTTCCTGGGTTCATCCTCGGCTACGTAAGGTTTTAAAGGGGGTGCTCAACGCCCTATTGGGGAAGATGCCTAACGGGATGTTCGCAGCGAGGAAGCTAGTGAAGATCCGGAAGAAGATGAGATCGAAGAGTCGAGACTATGTTAGGCGTCTCCGGAAGAAGATGTATAAGAAGGCTGACCCCCTTGAGGGCGCCCCCATGGCTAGGGGCATAGTCCTCCAAAAGGTCGGCGTCGAGTCGAGGCAGCCCAACTCCGCCATCAGGAAGTGTGTGAAGGTTCAGCTCATCAAGAATGGCAAGATAGTCACAGCCTTCCTCCCAGGGGATGGCGCCCTCAACTACGTTGAGGAGCATGATGAGGTCATCATTGAGGGCATTGGAGGGCCGAGGGCACGGTCGATGGGCGATATTCCAGGCGTCAGATATAAGGTGACGAAGGTAAACGGCGTCCCCTTAAAGCTCCTCGTCCTAGGTAAGGCTAAGAAGCCGATGAGGTAGCCTCCCCCATCCAGAGTGCGAGGGGTATATTTGCAAGTAGTATGGCTGAGGCGATGTAGAAGCAGAGAGCCATATCGAACTCCTCGCTAAGCGTCGACATTATTATAGGCCCGATGATGGAGCCGAGATCGAAGAAGGTTCTATAGGTTCCTATAGCTGCGCCTCTGAGCTCCCCCCTGACGGACTCGGAGGCGATGACGGGGGAGACGATCCAGATAGCCCCCGTCGAGAGACCCATGAGGAATACCGTGGCGGCTATGAGGATGGGGTGACAGGCATATCTCAACAGCACTATGAGGACTCCAGTGGCCGCGAGGCCGAAGAGGAGCACAGGCTTTCGACCTATCCTATCAGATATTGGGCCCATCGTGAACATGGCGGAGACGAAGCCTAGGGATCTAGCGGAGAGTATGAGGCCTATAACCGTGAGGGATAACCCTATCTTCTCATTCATGTATATTGGAAAGATCGTGTAGAGAACCCCGACGCTCATCACGAACTCTGCGAAGATGGAGCTTGAGGCCACGATGATGTTTCTATTCGCCAGAACCTCTAATATCGCTGAGAGGGGTATATGCCGAGCCTCCTCCATACGCCTCCTATGCCTAATCCCCGAGATGGAGAGGAAGAGAAGTGCTACGCCGCCTATGAGGGAGGAGAGGAGGAAGGTTCCTCTAAACCCTAGGAGGGATACGACGTATCCGCTTATCGATGAGCCTAGAATGGTTCCTATGAACTCAACTCCCTGGAAGAATCCCATCGCGCTTCCACGTCTCTCAGCGGTGAAGAGGTCGACGACGAAGGTCATCGCCACAGCGTAGAAGAGCGGTGCTCCCAGCCCTATCATGGCTCTTCCAGCCATGAGCTGATAGGGGTTGTGGACGAAGTGGCATAGGATGTTGCCCAGAATGGTCAGCGTTAACCCCATCGCCATGGGCTTATAGTATCCGAGCTTTGATGAGAGGAGGCCGCTGGGTATCTCCATGAATATCCTCGCCGTCCAATACGCCGAGACGACGAGGCCGATGGTGACGCCTACGGCTCCAATTCTCTTAGCGAAGATGGAGAGGAGGGGGTTTATCACGCTCCCGCTGAGGATGGTAAGGAAGGCGACGGCGCAGAGGAAGATATACTCCCTAGGCAGACTTCCATCCATATTGGTCTCTTAGACCACTAGGATGTCAATTATAAGGTTTAGGGCGGAACCCTTTTATCTAGGTGGACAATTCCCCTCTCTGACATCTGGGATGGATAAGCCTAAGCTCTTCGGGGAGTGGAGCTTCGAGGAGGTAACCGTCAGAGACCTCGGGTTACAGCGCTACATCAATCTAGACCCCATCTACCTCCCACACTCCGGAGGACGTCACGAGGCTAGGAGGTTTAAGAAGTCGGAGCTTAACATCGTGGAGCGCCTAGTCAACAGCCTAATGCACCCTGGAAGCAGTGGAGGGGAGAAGACCCGTATAATAAACGCCGTGAGGAAGGCCTTCAAGATCATACATCTCAAAACGGGTCGAAATCCGATAGAGGTTTTGGTGAGAGCCATAGAGAATGCGGCTCCAAATGAGGATACGACCCGCATCAGCTATGGAGGAGTCGTCTACAGGGTGGCGGTTGACATCTCCCCGCAGAGACGCGTAGACCTCGCCTTGAGATTCATATCTCAGGGAACTAGGCTTGAGGCCTTCAGAAGTCGGAAGACCCTCGCCGAGGCCCTAGCCGATCAACTCATCGGCGCAGCTAACAATGATACAAACAACTATGCCATAAGGAAGAAACTGGAGCAGGAGCGCATAGCCCTAGCCTCCAGGTAGTAGAGCGCCTAACAAGAAGCCTAATAGGCCTAGGGCCATGGCTGCGAGTACGACTCTTTTAACCCTAAGACCGTTTTCCCGCGTCGGCCTCTTGACGAGGCTGATGGAGGCGTAGAGAAGCATCAAATCCGTTGCGAGAACCGGTGGAAGATACCAGATGGAGACGATGCCCCATAGTATAGGGAGGGGGGAGAGGAGGAGGGCTGATATCAGGAAGAGCGCTGAGACTAGGGCTGCAGCTCTAGAACCCCTTGAGACGGCGATGGTTCTAACGCCGCGTCTACGATCCCCCTCAACGTCTGCTATACCCTTAGCCACCTCTCGACCGGTGTTGGAGAGGAAGGCCATGGAGGCGAAGAGCAGCGTTCTCATGGGGAGGCCGACGCCGGAGGCGAGGGCGCCGTAGAGGAAGGGGATGGAGACGCAGATGCTAACCATCAGATTGCCTGGCAGCCCCGTCGCCTTCCCCACGGTCGAGTAGGAGGCCATCACGATCCAGGAGAAGGCGGCGAGGAGGAGGCAGCCCAGATTCGTCATCCAGGCCGATAGGAGGCCGAGGAGGCTGAGCAGAGTCATCAGGGCTAAGGCCTCCCAGGGCTTCACATCGCCGCTGGGGATCGGCCTATCAGGCTGATTGACGGCGTCTATCTCCCTGTCGCAGTAGTCGTTGAGGGCCATGGCGGCCGCCGTCATGAGGAAGCCGGTGGCGAAGCCGAGGAGCAGCCCCCTCCATGAGGCTGAGTTTAGGCCTCCGGCTAAGGCTGCCCCGACGAGGACGGCGAACCCCATCATCACCGCGTTTACAGGCCTTATAAGCCTCAGGAGGCTCAGGAGCCTAGCCATCGAAGGGTAGATTCCCAGCGGCTTATTAAACGATGTCGAAGGTAGGCTTTTCCACACATCGGGGAGGAGATAATGATATGCGCCTCAAGGCCTTCGCCGTGAAGCAATGGGGCGGTGAGAGGAGTTTCACTATATATGTCACAGCCCTCCCAGCGGGTCTACTTGTTGAGAGATGCTCCATCGATCGTTGGACCCCTCAGAACCCAGGGGGTTATCAGAGGCCGCCTGATGAGCGCCGCCTAGGCTGGAGGAGGGGGGCAGCTCTCAGATATCTATTGAGAGAGCTTGGATGTTTCCCCACCTCGATCCTGCTGAATATCCGAGGTGAATTAATCTTCAGGGAGGAGTGGTCTTCAGGCATTTTAACCCTCGGGGAGCTTCATATCGATGATGGTGAGCCTCTCTGGGTTATCGACGGTCAACACAGGGTTGAGGCCTTGAGGAGGGCGGTCGAGCGGAATCCGGAATATGAGAACTATCCTCTAATCGTCTCCATCATGAGGCTTCCAGACCGCTTCGATGAGCTGCTCCTCTTCTACATCGTCAACCGCCGTCAACGCAGTGTTCCAACAGATCTCGCCTATCGGCATTTACAGCGTATGCTCCTGAAGCGGGGTGTGGATTGGCTCTATGAGCTTGAGGGTGGCAGAGGTGTCCGCCTGGCGTTGGCGGCTGAGGTCGTCGACCAATTAAACTCCTCCGAGCGTTCACCCTGGAGGGGGCGTATAAGGCGTATTTGGGGAGGAGCGTCGTGAGGAGCATATCATCCATGATAGACCCCTCATAAGGTCGATAGCCCCCATATTGAGGGAACGGGTCTTCGAGGGCCTCTCCATAAGGGAGATCGCCGATCTCCTCATCGAGTATTGGAGAGCTTTAAGGAGACTATACGCCGAGGCCTTCGAGAGGCCGGAGCGCTATACGCTGCTCGGCACTCCAGGCATCTTCTCCCTCCACATGTTATTCCCATCTATCTATGCCCGCTGCGCCAGGAGAGGCATCATCGACGAGGAGGAGATGCTTAGAACTCTCTCCCATCTCCTGGAGGAGACGCCTGAGCATCCACAGCCGGAGTTTAGAGGGCCGATAACCCTGGATTTCTGGTCTAAGGAGCATGGCCCAGCCATCGCCCTCTCGACGAGTCTGAAGACTATTCGAAGCCTCTACCTAGGGCTTTCGAAGAAGATTCAGCTCGTGGAGGAGAGGCTCTCCCCCAGAGCCTTATAGAGGCCGTAGAGGGAGATGGCGTAGAAGAAATAGACGAGGTAGAGGTTCACAAAACGCGAGAGGGTGTAGGCTAACTCTCTAAGGCTTAGAAGGAGGGGTGAAAGGCTGGAGATCGAGGCGAGAACCGCCGGAAGCATCAACAGAATCCTCCTCACCCTCCGCGCTGAGGCCGAAACCCATCTATCCCAGGTGTAGACGAGCCAGGAAGCCGCTACATAGGAGTATATGATGCTTCCAAGAGGCATCTTAACGGCTCCAAGGCTTGGGAAATACCTCACGACCCCTCGGCTCAGAGGAATTGGTAGATGTATTGGTAAGGTGAACAACACCCAGGGAAACCAGAACTCGAATCCCCTAAGCTGATCATAGAGGGGAGGCCTCTCCAATCCAGGTATATCATCGATGAAGGCGTAGGTCTGGATGGCCTCTGCGATGGAGAGGAAGACATAGAAGGCGAAGAGGAGCAGCCTCCTCGGGCAGGGCTTGAGAAATCTGAGGGGCTTAACCCCTCTCCACAAGAATCCTCTCTCCTATCCTAACCCTGCGAAAGATGGTTGCGTCGCCTAGGATCCTGGCGAAGACGTTGACGGGGCTGGCAGCCCTAATCTCCCCGCCTCTGCTGATCGGTGTGGGGCCGAAGAAGATGCAGATGGCTCTCCCAGGAGGCCAATAGGCGACTTCACCCACCTCAACCCGCTCCCTCGCATTCTCCTCCTCCAATTCGATGGAGGTGGAGAAGTAGACTTCATCTCCCCAGCGCTCGGCTACGCCCTCGATTGGAAGCGCATCCCAGACCGCCTCAGCCGTCTTGGGATTCTCCTCTATCATCTCCGCCTCCACCGATCCTATATTGGGAGACCTAAACCTGATCCGCATCGACATGGAATCCACCTAGACCTACTTCGAGGAGGGGAGGGCTAAGACCTCTAGAACCTTCAGCCTCCTCTCGGGATCCGGACTCACCATCTCATCGGGTTCAGCGGCCCTGACCACTAGGGCGGTGTTGATGCCTCCCCCCTCGCCGGCTACCGCGATCACCCTCTCCCCCTTCAAGCCCTCTCCAGCCGCGATGACGGCTGCCTCCAAGGCGGCTTTTACG
>JAPDJB010000099.1 GCA_029259285.1 Candidatus Bathyarchaeota archaeon
CTCGGGTATCCCGAGCTTTGAAAGCTCCCTCTCGACGCCGTCGACGCCGATCTTGTTCAGCTTGTCTATCGCCCTGAAGATGTCTAGTGATCGATTCCTCGGCAGCTCTAGGAGTTCGACGAAGGCCTCTAGGATGCGTCTATCGTTGATCCTCACCTTGAATCCCTCCAGGCCGAGGCGTTTCAAGGCGTCTACGGCGACTGATATGACCTCCGCGTCGGCTATCTGGTCGGCGACGCCGATTATGTCCACGTCTGCCTGCCAGAACTCCCTTAGACGCTTCTCCGATGGCCGCTCATATCGCCAGACGGGGCCGATGGCGTAGCGTTTGAAGGGCTTTGGCAGCTCCCTATGGGAGGCGACGACCCTACAGAGGGAGGCTGTCCACTCGAATCTGAGGCCCAGCTCCCTGTTGGATTTATCCCTGAAGTAGTAGATCTCCCTGATGATGTCCTCGCCGCTCTTGAGCTTCAGCATCTCCCAGCTCTCGAAGGCTGGTGTCCCGAGGGGTTCATAGCCATAGGCCTCGAAGACCTCCCTTATGCGGTCTATCACCCAGTTCCGCTTCCACATCTCCTCTGGGAGATAGTCCCTCGTCCCCCTGGGAGGCTTGAACATCCTGCTCCTCGAAAAAACCCTCGATGAGGCTATTTAAGGCTTCAACATGGTCTCTATTCTCTCTACGCCTCTACCTGGATTTCTACGCCTCAGCACCACCTCTCCGATCTCCCTCGTATTCCTCACATGGGTTCCGGCGCAATACATCTCTATTGGGCCGCATCTCCATATCCTCCAGCCAGGTCTATCGGGGTCGAGGGTGATGACAATTGGATGGCCCTCAGCTATGAAGCGGTTAGTCTGCTCCTCAACCCATCTCAAAGCCTCTGGGGGGAGCCTCCCATCATAGGCGTAGTCGGCTCGGTCTTTGCGCTCATCGACGTGGGATCCAAGCCTCTCCAGGGGGCCTAGGCGTTGATATAGGAAGTATTCCATGATATGAGACGCTGAGTGCAGCCTCATAATCCTGTATCGACGACTCCAGTTGAGGACTCCCCTAACCTCATCGCCGACCTTGAAGGCTGTGGGCCTCTCAACGAGGTGGATGATGCGCCCACCCCTCTGGATGGTGTTTATGACCTTCACATCGTTTAATGTGCCCGTATCCCCAGCTTGTCCTCCGCCCTCGGGGTAGAAGGCCGTCTGGTTGAGGATTACGCCATCCCCCTCAACTGCGACGACTACGGCTTCAAACTCCCTGAGATAGGGATCCTCATAGTAAAGCCTCCTCGTCTCCACATGATTGAAATAACAACGGTAGTTATAATATTCAGCTCTCCCTACCTCAAGGCCTCCCTGAGGAAGGGGTAGAGCTCCTCTATCTGCTCCTGGATGATGGCCTGATAGTATTGGTAGAGGATGCTGACGCAGAGCAGCACACCCGTCCCAGTGCTGAAGACTCCGAGGAATTGGGCGACTGCGGATACTATGCCTATTATGAGGCCTCCTAGGATGCTGATCGTCGGTATATATCTCTCCAGCAGCCTCTCGATGGGTCTGCGACTCCTCCTGAAGCCTGGTATCTGCATCCCCGATTTAAGCAGCTGATCCGCCACGCTCTTCGGATCCATTCCGCCTACTTCTATCCAGAGCTTTGAGAGGAGGACGCAGACTGTTACGACGATGACTGCGTAGATCAGGGCTCTCACCGGCTGCTGCATCACGGCGTCGAGTCTCCCTGGGAAGGTGATGTAGTAGACGAGTCCCCCTATAGGTGTGGGGCCTTGATCCGTGAGGTTGAACATCCCTATGAGGTTGAGGAATGGATTTGAGTTGTCCATGTTCCATCTCTGCCATATCGTCTGCGATATGATCTGGATGTTGCTGAAGAGCGTGTAGGCGAGGATGACGGGGATGTTGGAGACATAGATGAGTTTCAGGGGCATCCTTCCTCTGAAGCCTCTGTAGGTTGAGTGGGCGATGGGGAGCTCCACTCGCATACCCTCCATGAAGATGAGGGCTAGGAAGAGGAGCATCGTCGTCAGGAAGCCCACCATATCTGGGAAGCCTCCGGTTCTATGGAACCAGCTCCAGACTGGTTCATGTCGCAGAATGGCCTCGAAGAAGGCTGGAATGGCTCCAAGCCTCTTCCCGTCGCCGACGGGTAGCATGCTAAACGAGTTCCACCAGATGCGCTGGGAGATGCCCGCGACGATGAAGAGGCTTATCCCGCTGCCGATACCCCACTTCTGAACAAGCTCATCCAGCAGCATGATGATGAGGCCGGCAGCTATGAGCTGTAGCAGTATCAGGATGGAGGCCGTGAAGTTGAGTCTCCCATAGGCCCCGCTGATGATATACATGGAGGCCTGGAAGATGGTCATGATGATGGAGAGGGCCTTGCTCGCCGTGGTGAAGAGGGCTCTATCCTCTGGGTTGGAGAAGTCGACCTCTATGAGGCCTGACCCCGCTAGGAGCTGGATGATGAGACCCGCGGTGACTATTGGGCCTATGCCCAGCTCCATCAAGGTGCCATACTTCGATGCGAAGACGACTCGCATGGTGAAGAGGGCTGGATTCTCAGCCCTGGGAGCTATGCCATAGAGGGGTATCTCAGACATGATGAGGTAGATGATGAGGGCGACGCCAGTCCAGAGGAGCTTCGTGTTGAAGGGAACCCTCCTCTCAGGGCGTTTAACCTCCGGCATGAATCTGGAGATGGGCCTGAAGGCCTCGAGGAATCTGCCCATCAGCCCTCACCCAGAACTTCTCCACCCGCCTCCTTGATCTTCAGCTTCGCCTCCTCACTGTAGGAGGGAACCTTAACCCTCAGGGGAATCGAGACCTCCCCCTCGCCGAGGAGTTTCCCATAGCCCAGGGCCTCTAGGTCTAGTTCGAGGGGTTCACCCCTCTTCAAGGCTTCAGCCCCGTAGAGCTTGTAGGCGAGCTCCATTAGCTCGCCGACGTTTATGGTTGGCGGTCTAGGCTTCTTGGCTGAGGGTGGCTTGAAGCCGATCTTCCTAAACCTCTTCGGCTCATATTTGACGGTTCTAATCCAGAAGTGGTCTCGCCCCCCAGCCTTGCCTACGCCTCCCTTATCTCCGGATTTCCTATGCTGCCCTACTCTGCCGTAGCCCATGGTTCTGGAGCCTCGGAGTTTACGGGTCTTCCTCAGCTTATGGGGCATCCCATTCATCCCCCTATGATCGTTTTAAAAAGGGTTTTCTCAGCTCATCCTTTCAGCCAGCTCGTTTATGGCTTCACCCCTATACCCCAGCTCTCCACCGGCTTTATAGGGGCGTTTAATCGACCCCTTAAAGCCCTTGCTCGGTGGGTGAAGCCTGAAGAAGGGCTTGATCCCTTTCAACTTGTGGAGATCCACTCGGCAGTGGTATAGGTCTTCGGCAAGCTCTTCGAGGCTGCTGTATCCCAGGGCCTTCAGGGTCTCCTCATCGATGCGTCCTCCGCCGATCTTCTCACCCCGCCTCTCCAGCAGCATCTTGATGGTCTCAACCGTCGGCTCACCCCAGGTGATCCAATCCTTGGCTCTCTGGAGCATCCCCTTATAGCTTGGCCTATCATCTATTAGGGTGGCTGTGTTGTTTCTCCTCAACCTCAGCATGTGGAGGGTGTCCCTAACCCCCTTAGGGACGTTCACCCTCCCACGGATTCTTATCACCAATAGGCATCGGCGCTCCATCTCAGCTCGCCCAATCCCTCGGGGTCATCATCTTCCAAGTCATCTTGAGGGCGTTGAAGGTGGCGTAGGCGAAGGAGACGGCCGTCCGTGTGTCACCTCGGGTTTTAGACCAGCAGTCCTTCACGCCCGCCAGCCGTAGAACGGTCTTCGCCGTGTCGCCAATGACCAGGCCGAGGCCTTTAGGCCCTGGTATGAGGGTTACCTCGACGCTGCCGCATTTACCCCAGACCTTGAAGGGCAGTGAATGCGGCTCTCCGCAGCCGCACTCCCAGCTTCCACATCCCCTCCTTATGGGGTAGATGTTGAGCTTCGCATCCCTTATGGCCTTCTCTATGGCCGTCCTAACCCTCTGAGCCTTCCCGAGGCCGACGCCTACGAGGCCGTCCATGTTTCCGACGGCGACTAGCGCTCTGAACCTCGATCTCTCTCCGGCGTCGGTCTGCTTCTGAACGAGGGTGATGTCTATCACCTCGTCGACGAGGTCTGGGAGCAGCGCATCGACTATCTCAACCTCCTTGATCCTATAGCCCATCTCGAAGATCTCGTAGATGGAGGTGATCTTACCCTCCATCACCATCCTGCCCAGCTCCGTTTTAGGCCTCCACTCCTCCTCACCGCTCACCGCCCATCTCCTCCAGGATCCTCTTTCTCACCTCATGGAAGTGTTTGGGGAGCTCCTCCGGTCTGAGTCCCCTTCGGAGATAATCTGAGAATCTCCTCTCATACTCCTCGGGGTTTTCGAGGAGCATCTTCGCGTATTCGGCTATCACGGCGCCCTCTATGCGCTCATCTGAGGGGAAGACCTCTGGGTCGCAGGGGATGTCCAACCCCGCATCCCTCGCCCCCTTCACCGCCGCGAAGATCTTGCATCCCCTCGTCGCCCTCTTGAGGCCTATGTCCAATATGGCGCTTTTAATTCCCCTTTCAAGGGCCTTACAGCCGGCTATCATGCCGAGTAGATATGCTGCCGGCGTGTTCTTTCGGCCTCCAAGCCATCCGAAGCGCTTCACCAGCTCGTGGGAGGTCGTCTGGGTGAGGACGTGGTCTCCCTCTATTCTGGCCTCGATGAGCTGTATGATGATGTTCCTATTCGTCGGCCTCACGACGAATCTCGGCCTATCCGATGTGGCGAGGATTCTCCTAGCTCTGTAATCCGTCTTCCCCTCCCGTCTACGCCGATATGGCACCGTGTAACCTGGCCCCCTAGCCAAGGATCCTCCTCCTCAGCTTATGCTCCTCTATATATCTCTCGAGGTCTGCGCAGCTCTTGAACATCCCGCCCTTCGCCTTCCTATAAAGCATCCTATAGGTGCTGACTGTGATGATGCGTCTATCACGGAGCAGTCTAAGCCGCTTCCTCAGCGCCCTTATCCGGTTTATCCATCTCCTCTTCCTTGAGACCACGGCGTATTTACTCCCCTTACGGCTTCCAGGTCCCCTTCGACGACCCTTACGCTTCTTGGCCTTCAATATCCTCGTCCTACCCCTACTCTGACCCTTTAGGGGGCGGGCCTTTATGATGCCCCTGCTGATGAGTCTCTCGATCTCCTCCCTCGTGATGGCCGCCTCCACCTCATCCATCCTCTCCGGGTCTATCCACACCCTGTTGACTCCGACGCCCAGTATCGAGGCGGCCAGTCTCCTCTGACTCCTAAGGCTCAAACTCCTCCACCTCCTCCACGAGGCCTGGATTCAAAACCTTGATCCCCCTCCTCTCCGCCTCCTCAAGGATCTGAGCCCTCTTCCTCGCCCCCACGGTTCCCGCGATCCTAATGGCTTGGGTCTCGGGGTCTATGGCTGCGAGGTCTCCGACGTTGTAGACTAGGACTTCCTCATAGCCCGAGGGGTGTAGCCCCCTCACGGCTTTCGGCCCTCGATATCCGACGCTGGGGGATGGCGGCCAACCCTTCTTCTTCAACCTCATCTTGCTGTCTATACCCCTAGGCCTCCTCCAGCTCTCCTTTATCCTGACGTATCTCCAGCTCTCCTGCCTCCTAAACCTAGGCCTCTTGGATGCTATCCGCCTCCTCAGCCTCAGAAGCCTCCTACGAAGCTCCAGGGTGTTCATCCAATCTCCTCCTTCGCATAGACATATATGCCGTCGAGGAACTTTCTAAGGTCTTTCCGCCTGATCCTGGTCGCCTGCTCTATGTTGGCCGCCGTCTGCCCCACGGCTTCGATGTCTATACCCTCAACGATTACATCCTCCCCGTCGACGTAGACCTTGACGTCTCCGATGATCCTGGCTTCACGGGGCTTACGCTCTCCGAGGAAGTTCTGAATGAGAACCTTATCTCCGACAACCTGGATGTTGATGGGGAAGTGGACATATACGATCTTGAGCTTATATCTAAAGCCCTTTGTCACGCCCTTAATCATGTTGTTGATGTGGCTGGCGATGGTCTTAACCAGCGCCCTCTCCTTCTTACGGGGGTTTAAGGCCCAGACCCTCACCTTGTCGCCGTCTAGGGTGATCTCAACCTTGGCGTGGGTGAAGTCCTTCTCGATGACTCCCCTCGGCCCTGAGACCCTCACCCGTTTCCCGTCTAGGGATACCTCAACTCCATCGGGGATGTCGACGAGGCTCTCGACGACGGTGAAGGCCATAGGCATCACCCTAGTAGACGTAGGCTAATAGTCTCCCGCCGATATGCCTCTTCTTCGCCTCCTCATGGGTCATGATGCCTTGAGGCGTTGTGAGGATGAGGATGCCCACATCCTTCGCCGGTAGATAGCGCTTCTCCCACTTCTCCATCTCTTTAACCTTCACCGCATGCCTCGGCTTTATCGCTCTACAGTCGTTGATCCTGCCGAAGAGTTGAACCCTGAATTTCCCCATTCGGCCATCGTCTATGAACTCTATCTCGCCTACGTAGCCCTTAGACTGCATGATCCTCAGCACCTTCCCTATGAGCTTCGAGGCTGGGCAGATGATGCACTCCTTCTTGCGACGCTCCTCATGGTTTCTTATCGTCGTGAAGGCGTTGGCGAGGGGGTCATTCATCGTCATGTTCTCATCCTCACATATACTTCTTGAATCCCAGCTTCTCAGCCACCTCCCTGAAGCATCGGCGACATATATTGAGATTATATCTCCTAATTAATCCGTCGTGGGTTCCGCATCTGATGCATCTGCGGCTTCCCTTTCCAAACCTCCTCTTCTCCTCCTCCATCTCAGAACACCTCAACTCCGAAGCGGCTCCTTATAAACTCAACCGCCTCCTCCCTCGAAACCCTATGCCTCCTCCCAATCTTCGATTTAGTCCTCCTCCTGCGGGCAACCCTATATCCTGGGCGCTCTATGTTGACGATGACATCCATCCCCACGATGCCGAGGTCTGGGTCATACTTCACCCCTGGTATGTCGATGTGCTCTCTTATGCCGAAGGCGAAGTTCCCATGCTCGTCGAAGCTCCTAAGCGGTATCCGGTTGCCTATGGCTTCCAGGGCCTTTCGGAGAAACTCCTCAGCCTTCTCCCCCCTGAGGGTGACCATGCAGGCTATCGGCTCCTTACGTCTAATGCCGAAGGCCCTTATGGTCCTCTTAGCCCTCCGGATCGAAGGCTTCTGACCCGTAAGCCCTTCGAGAATCCTCACGGCCTTCTCTAGCGGCTCGCCGGATCGGCCTACGCAGATGTTTACGACGACCTTCCCTATCCTCGGCTCAAGCATCGGATTCCTCTTGGGCTTCTCCTCCACCTCCTCGGCTGTCTCCTCCATCTGCTCAACCGACACCTCAATCAGCCTCCGGCAGCGATATGAGGGGCTCCTCTCGCCCTATGGCGAAGATGTATCTCAGTAGGGTTCTCACCTCGCCCTTACTCGTCTCTAGGGCGGCCGTCCTCCATCTCCCTGGCTCTGGGCCGATCTCCTTCAGTTTTCCAACGGCTCCCGCTGAGCGTCCTCCAACGACTAGGGCTATGATTCCAGGCTCGAATCTGACGTGGTCTAGTATCTCCTGGTGGGGGATGGCGAGCTTCAATACGTCGTTCACCTTGTATTGGTCTCCGTCATCTGGGAGGTGGATGTTTCTCCCATCGTGGAGATTCAGCTGGGTTCTCCCACCCTTCAGGGTTGTCTTGCCGATGATTCTGCAGAGCTTGAATCCACGCTCCTCCCCCTCTATGGGGTGAAGTGTAAGCCTCCTCCCCTTAGCTGGAAGCATCCTATAGGCCTCACCCGTGTCGGGTATCTCAACCACATCCATGAGGCCGACGGGGAAGCGTTCATCCCTCCTGGGCCTGCCGTCGACGAGGATCTTACCCTCCTTGATCAGCCTTTTGGCTTCCTTCCTCGTCTTAGCGTAGCCGAGCATATCCCTGAGGATGACGAGGAGCGGTATCGAGGCCTCTATGGGGTGGGGGCCTGGACTCGGCCTAACAGCCCAGACATGCTCCTTCCGATGTATGGGCCAGAAGGGAGGCGTCTTCTCCCGCTTCATATGCCTCGTCGGACCCTTCCTACCCATCAGCTCTCACCCACCTTCGCTGCGTAGCTCCTCCTCTCCAGAATTCTCTTCCTCCAGGGGTCGCTGAGGTCGAGCTTGGTGATCATCACGTTCCATGGCCTTATGGGTATTGGAACCGTTGAGCCGTCCATGCGTTCACGGGTGAGGCCCTCGATGTAGATGCGCATCCTCTTGGTGTCGATTCTCGTGACCTTCCCCTCCTTCATCTTCCAATCTCCCTTCAATACGACGACGGTATCCCCCTTCCTAACCGGCAGAGACCTCGTCCCATACTCGGCTCGGAGCTCCGGTGAGAGGGGGGCTGAGAGATATTTACGTCTCCTATGTGGCGGGGCGTTGAACCAGCGCTTACGAACGGTGCTCGGCTTACGGGGCGTCGCCTTCATCTAGACCACCATCTTAGCTATGCTCCCCAGCTTCGGCCATCGCTCCACCGCCTCTCTGGCGACGGGCCCCCTGATGTCTGAGCCCTTTGGATCGCCTTCTGGGGTGACGATGACGGCGGCGTTGTCCTCAAACCTTACCCAGGTTCCATCACGCCTTGGGTAGGGCTTCCTCTGTCTTATCACTACAGCGTATAGAACCTGCTTACGCATCTCGGGCGTCCCGTCTCGGACGGAGACTACGATCATGTCTCCGATTCCGGCCTTCGGGTAGCGTCTCTTACGCCCCTTATACCCTATGACCTGGATGAGCTTCAGCCTCTTAGCCCCCGTGTTATCCGCGCAGATTAGCGTGGAGCCGCTGGTTAGGCCGGCTGAGATGCGCCTCCTAGGCCTTATACGACGCTTAACCCTCTTCGACATCTCACTCCACCTTCTCCACAACTACGAAGGCCTTAGTCTTGCTCAGGGGCCTACACTCTGCTATTCTAACCCTATCACCAACCCTAGCATTTATGCAGGGTGGATTATGAGCTGGAATACGGCTGTGCATCCTCGCATATCTCTCATACTTCGGATAATATTTGAGATACTCCACCTCCACGATGACGGTTTTAGACATCTTATCGCTGACGACAACCCCCTCCAGGACTTTGCCCCTGATCTTCAAGTGGCCGTGGAAGGGGCATCTTGGATCGTCGCACTCGTTTTCAGGGGGCTTGAATCTACCCATCAGGAGCTTCACCATCTCCTAACCCTCCTCCTCACCCTATCCTCGGGTCTGCCCACCAGCCTGGCTCCCTCAACCTCCACCAGGGTGCCGTCGGGAAGCCTGAACCTGAAGGTGGCATACTCCTTGGCGATACGCCTCTCCTCAACGCCGTCGTCTATCAGCAGCGTGTTCCTCGTCTCGTCGACGACTCGGCCTGAGATGCCGATGTTATAGGGGTTTGAGTCGTCGACCACCTCCACCTCCAATCCTATGAGCTCATGTCTCAGTATGTTTCTGGGGGTGATGGGCGTCATGGCCTCTCACCCCCCTCCCCCATCACAGTGAGTATCCTCGCTATGGTTCTCCTAAGCTCCCTAATCCTCCCAGGATTCTCTATGGAGCCTCCAGCCCTCACCATCGCCTTAAGCCTTGAAAGCTCGGTTCGGAGCTCCTCCAGCTTTCTCCGCCTCTCATCGGGTGTCATCTCCCTGATCTCCCTCATACGTAGAATCGCCATTACTCCTCTCCTCCCTCCTCAGCTTCCTCGCCCTCAGCCTCCGCCTCTGCCTCCTCAGCCACCACCTCCACCTTATCTGGAAACTCGGCCTCGGGGGGGACGATCTTGACGGTTATCCCATAGACGCCCCTCTTCATCTTCACGTGGATGGTGGCCTTCCTCACATGCTTCATAGCCGGCTCTCCAGCCTTCGGTATGTAGCC
>JAPDJB010000031.1 GCA_029259285.1 Candidatus Bathyarchaeota archaeon
CATAGAGAAGGCCATCAGGAAGAGGTTTCCAAGGGAGATAGCGGAGAAGAACATCGCCGCAGCCAGGAGGGGATATGAGGAGGTGGAGGTATATGAGCGGTGAGAAGCATCCCCTCGGAATAAAGGGTTTAGTGGGACGCGGAGGCCTCCTCTCAGGAGGCGGCGGAGTAGGAGGCATGTACGTCGGCGACTGGAGGGTCTTCACCCCCAAGATCGACTATGAGAAATGCACAAAGTGCTGGCTCTGCGTCGCCTACTGCCCCGAGGCCGCCCTATCCAAGGGTGAGGAGGGACCCCAGCTGGATCCCAGGTTCTGTAAGGGATGTGGAGTCTGCGCCAATGAGTGTCCAGTTAAGGCGATTGAGATGGTGAGGGAGTGAGGAGATATGCCGGAAGTAGATGTTATGCCTGGAAATAAGGCGGTCGCCTACGGCGTTAAGCTCTCAAGGGTTAAGGGGATAGCCCTCTTCCCCATCACGCCCCAGACGACCATCGTCGAGTATCTCGCAGACTTCATAGCAAACGGCGAGTTGGAGGCCGAGTATATCCACGCCGAGGGGGAGCACACAGCCATGGCGGTAGCCATCGGCCTCTCCCTCTCCGGCGTGAGAGCCTTCACGGCGACGAACAGCCAGGGCCTCGCCTATATGCACGAGTGCGTCGCCCAGGCTCCGGCCTACAGGACGCCGCTGCTTATGGCGATAGCCAACAGAACCCTAGGATGGTTCTGGTCAATCCAGCCCGACTACTCGGATGTGATGCCTGAGCTAAACCTCGGCTGGATGATACAGTTCGTTGAGAGTAACCAGGAGTGCCTCGACACGGTCATACAGCTCTACAAGATAGCTGAGGATAGGCGGGTTCTGCTGCCGGCGATGCTCTGCCTCGACGGCTTCTACCTCTCCTACTCAAATGAGCGGGTTGAGATACCCGATCAGGAAGATGTCGACGACTTCCTACCGCCCTATGAGCCTAAGCACGCCGTGGATCCAACCGTCAGCGACTTCGCCCCTGGAGCTGGTCTCCCACCGCCCCTCCACACAACCTACCGTAGAATCTATGAGGAGATACTCAACGACGCCAAGGAGGTCATTAAGGAGGTCAACGAGGACTTTGGGAAGCACTTCGGCAGAACCTATGGAAACGGCCTCATAGAGGAGTATAGATGCGAGGACGTCGACGCCATCCTCGTCACCATGGGCTCCATGACGACGGCTGCGAGGAGGGCCATCGACGAGCTCCAGGCTGATGGACATAGAATCGGGTTGGTGAGGGTGAAGACGATGAGACCTTTCCCCTCCGAGGAGTTTAGGAGGCTGGCTGAGGATGTTGAGGCTATAGGCGTCGTCGATAGGATGGTTCTCCACGGAACGGGCGGTGGAGGCCTCGGCGCAGACATGAAGTCAGCTCTCTACTCCATGGAGGATAGACCGCTGATCATAAACTTCATCGCAGGCATGGGTGGCGACGATATCTCCACCATGGACTTTAGGAAGATGGGTGAGCGGGTTCTCAAGGCCGTTGAGAGGGGTCGCGTCGAGAGGGAGGTTGAATACATAGAGCATCCCTTCAAACCCGCCGGCAGGCTGGTTCCCCTCAAGGAGAAGAGGGTTATCTATCCAGGCAGTGGAGGATGCACCGGCTGTGGAGCCAGCATCATCCTGAGGCATGTGCTCGACGTTCTCGGGCCCAGCACGGTGGTCGTCGATCCCCCGAACTGCGCCGGTGTAAACTATAGTTCCGTCGTCGGAGTTCCATGGATACTCGCTAACTACGCCGCGACAGCCGGCTATCAGACAGGCCTCTATAGGGGCTATAAGTTGAAGGGTAAGGCCGATAAGATCCATGTCGTCAGCTTCGCTGGCGACGGTGGAACCGTCGACATAGGCCTTCAAGCCCTCTCCGGCGCCGCTGAGAGG
Source organism: Candidatus Bathyarchaeota archaeon (assembly GCA_029259285.1). Classification (GTDB taxonomy): domain Archaea; phylum Thermoproteota; class Bathyarchaeia; order TCS64; family B23; genus B23. The sequence continues at coordinate 1,920 of JAPDJB010000031.1, forward strand.
GGTGAATCCATAATCTGGATATGCTATGACAACGAGGCTTACATGAATACGGGGATTCAGCGCAGCGGCTCGACGCCCCTCTATGCGAGGACGACGACAACGCCCGCTGGGAGGCTCTGGAGGGGTAAGCGTGAGAGGCCTAAGAACGTTCCCCTAATCATGGCGGCCCATGGAATACCCTATGTGGCTACGGCCTCCATAGCTTTCATACCGGATCTGAGGCGTAAGGTCAAGAGGGCAGCCGAGATCACATCGGCGGGTAAGGGGTTGGCCTACATCCACATCCAGGCTCCATGTCCAACGGGATGGTATTATCCGCCGGAGAAGACGGTTGAGGTGGCGAGGCTGGCTGTTCTAACCGGAGCATGGCCCCTCATCGAGATCGAGGAGGGGAGGGTGAAGCTGAACATCAAGCCGAAGAAGCTGAGGCCGATAAAGGAGTATCTAAGGCTTCAGGGCCGGTTCAGGCATCTAACCGATGAGCAGATAGAGGAGATTCAGCAGTGGGTCAACGAGAGCTGGGAGAGCTGGCTGAAGCTGGAGGAGATGGGGAAGCTCCCCTGGTATAGGTAGCCCCCAATTTTTCACAACCATTTTAGGTTGATAGGCCGATTCTCTTAGGGTGATCCCTTGCCGAGGAGGATCACAGCTGAGGATGTGGAGGCCCTCGCCCTCGGCGGAGCCATCCTCGGAGGCGGTGGGGGAGGCTCCCCTGAAGGTGGGCGGAGGAAGGGTCTCTTAGCGCTGGAGATCGGTGATATATGGCTCTATCAACCCGATGAGCTGCCTGAGGATGCCATCGTCGCCACAATAGTCGCCCTCTGGGCTCCCACGCGGAGGAGCCGTATGAAGCCCAGCGGCTTCATCAGGGCGGCTCAGCTCCTATGGGAGTCGGGCATAGAGTTTGAGGGCGTTATAGCGGCGGAGAACGGTGGATATAACAGCTTCGGAGGATGGCTTCCGGCTGCGGCGCTGGAGCTCCCCGTCGTCGACGCCCCATGCGATGGGAGAGCCCACCCAACAGCCGTGATGGGGAGTATGGGTCTACATAGATTGGAGGATTATAGGTCTGTGAAGGCCATCGTAGCGGAGGGCGTTGAGGTCGTCGCCTGGGGCTCCGTGGAGGCCACCAGCAGGGTGGCACGGCTCATCGCATCGGAGCGGGGTATGGTAGCCATGGCGAGAGACCCCGTGGCGCTGAGCTACGCCGTTGAACATGGGGCTCCAGGGGCGGTTTCAAAGGCCTTAGAGCTTGGCCACCGCCTCTTGAAGGCATTGAGGGAGGGGGCGGAGAGGGCTGTCAGGGCGGCGATGGAGCATCTCGGAGGCTCCATCCTCTGCCGTGGAAGGGTTGTGATGAAGCGTCTGGAGACCCGTGGAGGCTTCGACGTCGGCCTGCTGGAGGTTGAGGCGGAGGGGGAGAAGTATGAGTTGACCTTCCTCAACGAGTATATGACCCTGGAGCGTGGAGGACGCAGGTTAGCCACCTTCCCAGACCTAATCTCAACCTTCGACGATGAGGGGAGACCCATAACCTCAGCCGCCGTCGAAGAGGGCGATGAGGTCTACGTCACCATCGTCCCGAGGGAGAGGATACCCATCGGAGATGGGCTTCGATACCCCGATGTCTACAGGCCGGTGGAGGAGGCGGTGGGTAAGGCGATGATCAAGCATCTAAAGGGATTCCTCATCGAGTAGCCTCTAGGCTCCCCCTCTTTTATACAGCCTAACGCGGCTTCCCAGGGCCTGCCCAGGGACTCCCCGCTCAAATCTCACCCTTAAAACCCCTCTACGGCCATGCAGCGATAAGACCTTACCCCTGATCCTCGGCTCATCAGCAGGCCAGCCAACCCTCCACCCTATTAGGCTTCCAGCCATCTTCGGCTCTATGCCCAGGGGTCTTATGAGGCACTCCTTCGGCCTCTGGGTTTTAGGGCCGATCCTATAGTTGACTATCACCCCCTCCAACATCTCGGGCATAGGCTCCACCCCTCTACTTTGGACCCTTAGCTGGACACCTTGGATCCTTCGTCCTCCCCTGGATGCTGCAGATGATGTATCTGACGCATCTCCCATGCTTATCCGTGTGATAGTTGGGGAGGATGGGGCATCGCTGACTCATCAAGGATTAAATGCTTGGGGAGGTGAGGGAAAAACCTTTTGGATAACGATTTTCCTAAGATAAAGCTTTTCATGAGGAAATGTAGGCTTCAATTTCAAGTCTCCATTTTTCTATGTTCGCTGCAACAACTCGGATATAGAAGTTTCCAGGACCTTGATAGATGTATGTCTCATCTGATTTGCTGGGCCCCTCTGCGGTAATGCTTTCAACATAAAATATGTCTTCTCCTTCAGGGTAAACGTAAAAACTAAAGGCAGCCCACTCACCACCTTCATAGGACCACTTAATCCGCCAGTTACTTGATGGAACATAAAATAATTCTGTGGTTTTCTCGGCTGCGCCTGTAAAGTTGATTATACTATTCCACTCACCCTTCTTAAGTGGAGGAATTAGTTTTTCAAGTTCTTCTATTTGTGATTGGAGCTCCGAAATTTGAGAGTCTTTTGTTTTAAGTAGATTTGTAAGGTGAGATATTTCTCCATTTTTCTCGTTAATTGTGCTCTTTAACGTTGATATTTGACTTTTTAATTCTCCAATTTGAGATTCTAAGCTCGTTATTTGACTATCTTTTTCATGTAGTTGGTTTTGAAGCGTGCTTATTTCTTTCCTTAATTCTGTAACTGAACTTTTCGGAGTGAAAATGGAGGAAGCAAAGCCTAAAACAAAGCCGAGAATGAGGCCCACGGCAATCATCTTGAAATCTATCTGACTCATTTTCACTCATCTCTCCGTCTTAAGTTTCATAAGAATCTTTATTTGTTTTAGGGGTGGAGATTGCATCGGGGGCTTGAGTGATGACCAAGCGGTCACCATCGATGCGAATCTCCACTTTCCCCTCCCGCAACGGGAAGCTCCAAAAACCGCCTAAAAGCAGAAACATAATGCCTCCTCGTCCCCTCAGCCTTCCCCTCTAACTCCAACAGCCAAACATCAAAAGCCCTCATCACACTAAACCACCCCAACACAAAATAAATTCATTACGAAAAACTATAAAAGAAGCCTTATTCCTCCACCTCGAAGGGAGGCTCAAAGTTGAAGCCCCAGGGGAATATCGTCGGCCTATCCCTTGGATAAAGCTCTAGGAGCCGCCGTCTAAGCTCCAGATCCCTCTTGGTGAAGGGGGCTGGCTTCCTCTGGTAGAGTGTAGCCCTGTAGGGGGAGAGGCGTGCACATAGGGTGTCAGCCCTCACCTTCAACCCCTCCCTGTCATCTCTACTGATGGCGATATCCCTCTCATCGGTGGGCATCTCGAAGAGCTCCACCTGGAAGTATTTCCCCAGCTCCCCAGCCACCTCCTCCAGGTCTAGCCCCCTCCACCATCTAAACCTCACATAGTGGTAGGGCTTCAATCCAAGAGCTCTATCCCACACCTCTATATAACTTGATGGAGGAGTCGATGGGATGGGCTGCCACATCGCCGTGGTTGGAACCGGTAGGGTTGGTAGACCGACGGCCTACACCCTCCTCTGTGAAAGGCTGGTCGACGAACTCTCCCTCGTCGACGTAAAGCCAGGTTTAGCCTGGGCCTTCAGCGAGGAGTTGAAACATGCGGCGGCAAGCTTGAAGCTCGACGTCGAGATCAACGCCTATGAGAGGGATGAGGATGTCTCGGGGGCCGACCTCGTCGTCATCACAGCTGGAAAGCCGAGGATGCCAGGCGTGAAGATGAGTCGTAGAGACCTCGTCTACGAGAACGCCAGAACCATCGCGTACATAGCCGAGGTTATGCCCCCTAGGAATAGAGGCGCCAGATGGGTTGTGGTCTCAAACCCCGTCGACGCCATGGCCACCCTCTTCAAGAAGGTTTCAGGGGAGAGCTATGTCATAAGCACCGGAGACCACGCCGATACGCTGAGGTTTAGGGTGAAGCTCGCCGAGGAGCTTGGAGTCCCCTTCTCCCAGGTTGAGGGATACGTCGGCGGGGAACACGGCAAGGCTGCCTACCCCCTATGGTCCACGGTTCGAATAGGGGGGCAGCCCCTCGATGAGTATCTCGCCTCAACGGGCAAAACCCTGAACAGGGAGGCTGTCATCGATTATGTCCGAGGAGTCTCGAAGCGGATCGTCGACATCATAGGCGGAACCGAGTATGGCCCAGCCTCAGCCTTCAGGGATATCATCCGCAGCATCATCGAGGATCGACATGAAATCTACAGCGTAGCCGTCTCCAGAGAACTGCCTGGCATACCCGAAGCGGTGAACATCAACGTTCCGATCCACGTCGGCTGGAGCCTTGGACCAGACCTATGGGAAGAGTTGACGGAGGAGGAGCGGAGGGCCATCATAGAGGCGGCTAAGGCCATCTATGAGACCTATAAGCTGGGCCTCGAGGCCCTTGGGAAAACCCCTTAAGCTGAGCTGGGGGAGTTGATGCGATGGAGTTCGACCTGATAATCGAGGGTGGAGCCATCCTCGACGGCTCTGGAAACCCCTGGTTCAAGGCTGATATAGGCATCGTCGACGACCGTATCGAGGCCATAGGCCACCTCAACGGGGAGAGGGCTGAACGTAGGATCAACGCCGAGGGACTCATCGTCGCCCCAGGATTCATAGACATCCACAGCCACTCAGATTTCACACTGCTCGTCGATCCGAGGGCTGAGAGCAAGATAAGGCAGGGAGTCACCACCGAGGTCGTCGGAAACTGCGGAGCATCAGCTGCACCCCAAAACGCTGAGGTGAGAGCCTACAGGGAGAAGTTCATGAGAACTCGGCTGGGGGAGGACTTCCAATTCGACTGGGAGACGATGGCAGAATATATGGCCAAACTGGAGGCTCAGGGTGTAGCTCTAAACGTGGCGCCGCTGGTGGGCCATGGAACCATAAGGCAGAACGTCATGGGCTTCGAAGACAGGGAGCCAACCCCAGAGGAGCTGGAGGAGATGAAGAGGCTGACGGCTGAGGCTATGGAGGCTGGAGCCTGGGGATTATCAACAGGCCTCATCTACCCCCCAGGGTGCTATGCGAAGACCGAGGAGATCATAGAGCTGGCCAAGGTTGTAGCCAGATATGGAGGCATCTATGCCTCACATATCCGAGGCGAGGGGGACACACTCCTCGAGGCTGTTAGAGAGGCGATAGAGATCGGTGAGAAGGCTGGATTGCCCGTTGAGATATCCCACTTCAAGGCCTCGGGTAAGCGGAATTGGGGTAAAACTAGGGAGTCTCTGAGGCTGGTGGAGGAGGCCCGTAGGAGGGGGATCGACGTCACCATTGATCAGTATCCCTACACGGCTTCAAGCACCGGCCTCTCAGCCTATCTCCCCGATTGGGTTCACGTCGGCGGCGTCGAGGCGATGCTTGAGAGGTTGAGGAATCCAGAGGATAGACGGCGCATCAGGGAGGAGGTGGGCGATAGGGATTGGAGCATAATCATGGTCGTCGTCTCAAATAGGCATCCGGAGTATGAGGGGCTGCGCATCACCGAGATCGCCGAGAAGATGGGCAAAGAACCCGTTGAGGCCGTTATGGATCTGCTGCTGGAGGATGAGGGGCAGACCTGGATCGTAGCCTTCGGCATGTCCGAGGAGGATGTCCAAAGGGTGATGAGAAGCCCCTACATGATGGTTGGCTCCGATGGCAGAGCCATCTCACCCCACGGAGTGCTGGGCCGTGGCAAGCCCCATCCAAGATACTATGGAACCTTCCCAAGAATCCTCGGCAGATACGTCAGGGAGCTGGGAGTCCTAACCCTCCAGGAGGCCGTCAGGAAGATGACATCAGCCCCAGCGAGACGCCTCGGCCTATGGGACCGCGGCCTCATAAGGCCAGGGTTCAAAGCCGACATCACCATCTTCGATCCAGACACCATCATAGACAGGGCCACCTTCATGGAGCCACATCAATATCCCGAGGGAGTGGAATACGTAGTCGTAAACGGCACAGTGGTCATCGATGAGGGGGAGCATACGGAAGCTCTTCCAGGGAGGGTTCTGAGAAGGGGCTAGCCCATTATTTTTATAAAAAGGAGCCTATAGGGCTTCGAGCATTCTGAAGTCTTCTTTCACGGTTGTTAGGACGACGTGGGTGTTGGTTCTCTCAACATAGGGCATCGCCAATAGACCCTTTGTGAACTTACTCAGCTCCCTACGGCTTCTAAACTTGGCCACCACCATGGCATCCGTCAGCCCTGTGACATCGTAGACGGCGCAGACATTCGGCAGCTTCGACACCGCCTCCTCCACCTCTATGAGACGCCCCTTTGAGACGGTGATCTCCGTTACGACGGTAAGCTCGAAGCCTAGGCGTTCATGGTCTACTATGATCGTATAGCCCTTGATGACCCCGCTGCTCTCCAATCTCTGAACCCTGTTGATGACGGTGGCCGTCGAAACCCCTATGCTCCTGGCCAACTCCCTATAGGAGCGCTTAGAGTCTATTAGAAGCTCCCTGAGCAGCCTCCTGTCGATCTCGTCGAGGGCGAACATGATTAAACATCCATTCAAAAATATAATAGCTTTTCGAACAATCGTTTAGAGAAATCCCCATAAACTTAATATATGTATTGTGAACACCCGATCCCATGCCCCCCATAGAGGCCTCCGAGGATGATGTCAAGAGAATTCTCGAGGTGGTGAGGGATAGGGACATCAAATATGTGAGGCTCATCGTCATCGACATTCACGGCAGCCCGAGGGCGATGATAATACCCGAATACAGGTTGGAGGAGGCCCTCACCATAGGTATAGGATTCGACGGATCATCGGTTCCTGGATATGCCGACATAGAGGCCAGCGACCTCGTAGCCCATCCAGATCCCTCCACCTTCCTCATACCCCTATGGGAGACCCCAGGCGTCGCCCTCATGTTCTGCTATGTCTCAAAACCCGATGGAAAACCCTTCGAGGGCGATCCGAGGGGATTGCTGAGGAGAACCATGGACGAGTTGGAGAAGCGGGGCATGGGCTTCAACCTCGGCCCAGAGGTGGAGTTCTTCTACGTCAAACGTGAGGGGTCGGGTATAAGGCCTGCTGGGAGTGGGGGATACTTCGATCTGCCGCCCCTCGACAGGTCTGAGGAGGTGAAGCTGGAGACCATCATCTGCCTTGAGGCCGCCGGATTCCAGTTGGATAAGGTTCATCACGAGGGGGCTGAGGGGCAGCATGAGATCAACTTCAGATTCGCCGACGCCCTGAAGACCGCCGACAATATCGTCCTCTATAAGCTGGCGGTTAAAACCATCGCTGAGAAGTATGGGGTCACCGCCACCTTCATGCCCAAACCCTTCTGGGGCATCAACGGAAGCGGATGCCACCTACATCAAAGCCTCATCGACCTGGAGACCGGCCACAACCTCTTCCACGACGCCGAGAGTCCCATAGGTCTCTCAGACACGGCTCTCCACTATATTGGGGGGCTTCTGAAGCATGCTTCAGCCCTTTCTCTCATAGTGGCTCCGACCGTCAACTCATATAAGAGGCTGGTGCCCCACTATGAGGCTCCGGTCTACATCTGCTGGGGCCTCGGAAACAGGTCGACGCTGGTGAGGGTTCCCCAATATCCGAGGGGCGTTGAGGCTGGAACGAGAGTTGAGTATCGACATCCAGACCCCTCCTCAAACCCCTATCTGGCGGCCGTAGCCGTCCTGAGCGCTGGCCTCGACGGCGTTGAGCATAAGATAGAGCCTGAGGAGCCGATACAGGGGAATGTCTATCATCTCTCCAGGGCTGAGCTTGAACGCCATGGAGTGGGGGTGCTGCCAGGCAACCTTGAGGAGGCCCTGGAGGCCTTCAGGGCTGATAGGGTTGTCTATGACGCCCTCGGCGGATATATCTCAGAGAACCTGATTGAGCTGAAGCGCAGGGAACATGAGGCGTATCTCTCATACGTCGGGGGGAGCTGGGAGGAGAACCTGAA
>JAPDJB010000132.1 GCA_029259285.1 Candidatus Bathyarchaeota archaeon
GATGAGGCCGACTCTAAAGGTGTCGACGCTCATTTTGAAAAAGATGTTTAGGGGAGGCCGAGCTGTTTAAGGGTCTCCCTTATCAGCATGTTGGCCTGGTAGAAGCCGTCCTCGACGTAGTTTCTCTGCCTCAACAGCTTCGTCCTCAATAGATGGAACTCATGTGAATAGGGCAGCGTCATCTCCGCCAGCTTTACAACATCATAAATCCTCTGGAAGGGAACCCTGCCGAAGTATTCCATCGACATCTGCTCAGTCTTCTCCGTGTTTGAATGCGCCACGGGGTTGATGTGCCTTGAGACCCACATGAGGCAGTGGTTGAGGAGTTCCATCTCCTTTTCGGGGAGTCCTCTCTCCTCCAGCTTCTTGGCCGCCTCCTCCAGCTTCACTGCAAGCTCCCTGAACTCCTCAGCCCGCCTTATGACTGGTTCGATGTCGAAGTAGGGTCTCACCTTCTCAGCCTTCTGCTGCATATCCCTCAGGATTTTGACCATCTCCTCGGCGTAGGGGACGAAGTTCAAAGGCAGTATCGGGCAGTTCGTCATCCTCCAGATGAAGTTGAGGTTCACCTTGACATCCATCGCTAGGATGTTGACGTCGCCATGCTCCATCGTCGCATAGGGTGTGTGCCACCACCATCCCCCGCCGGAGTAGTTTACGAAGGGGTCGTAGAGGTCTTTCGGCCTGGCGGAGACGACGATGGTCTGAGGCAGACCTGTCCCCCAGAAGCTGCTGTCTCCCGCCCTCGTCGGCCATCGACGCTCCTCGACCTCTACTCCCCTCACCGCCTTGATGCTCTCCCTCGACAACTCTTCCAGCTCTCCTATGCCAACGGCCCTATAGGTTGTGGCGCCCTCAGCCCCAGGGGAGTCGACGTTCAAACATCCTATACATCGGTATCGGAGGTCGAACCAGAAGTTGTCGTTATACCACGTCGATCCGGCGTAGCGGCCGATTTCATGGCCCGTCCAGAAGGCGAAGCGGACGCTTCGTCGTAGATGCCCCCTATACTTGTTGATGATCCTCGCCAGCTCCAGCATCGCTGTGACTCCAGAGGCGTTGTCCGTCACCCCAGGGGAGAAGGGGGGCGTATCGACATGGCCGTGAACCAATAGGAAGCGTTCAGGGTCTTTGACGCCCCTGATCTCAGCCGTTAGGATCGGCAGCTTCCTCCATCCGGTCTCAACGATGGAGACTATGTGAACCCTCATCCCGCCGTCCTTGGCCAGGGTCTTCAGGAGTTCTCCATCCCTGTTTGAGACGTGGACTATCGCCGGTATGCTCTGAATCCTGTCGATGTTGTCCGGCGTCGGATTTCCGGAGACGGAGAAGTCAGCTCTCTGATGGCAGACCGTAGGCATATAGCTGTCCTGCTCTATGACTATTAGTCCCTTAACCCCCATACGCTGAAGCCTCAACAATAGGCCGTCTCTCAGCCCCATCCACTCGCCGGCCACACGCTGCTCCGCCAGGACGATCTTATCTCGACAGTCAACCCTCCCAATCTCCTCCGGAGAGATGTAGATGACATCGCCCTCTATACCCTCAGGGCCTGTGGAGCCAACCTGACGATAGGGGGTGCATTGAACCTCCACCTCCAGGGGGCTGAGAACCCGTAGCCTGGCATACTTCGGCTCGCTGACATAGCCATAAAACCAGTATAGCTGGGGTTCAAGGCCGTAATCCTCCAACCGCTCCTTGATGAAGCCTATAGCCTCCCTCTCTTGGGGGCTTCCCGAGGGTATCGGCGTAAACTCCATAAACCGCCTCCAATTTCGTAGCATCTCCTCCTTAGATACCTCCCCAAGCATCTCATCGAGAATCCGCTTATCCTCCTCGCTAAGCCAGATCATCTCGGATCAAAGGCGAGAAGGGTTCCAAGCCCTATAATGTTATCCCTCGTTAGCGCCACCATTAACATCCTGAAAAATTTTATAACTTCGTTATAATAACCTCCCGAAAATTATTTTTAGATTAACCTTACATGAAATATTCGATGAAAAACAGCATGTGAAGATGAGAGATATTGGAAAATTGCGCTGGGTCTCCCTCCTCTTTGGGTGTTATTGGGCTGTTATGGTATCTAATAGGGAATCCTCCTGATGCCAAGGGTTTATGAGGATTGGAGCCTCATGATGTGTGGTGGCCATTATGAGGTGGGTTACGAGGGAGCATGTCCATGTAGATCGAGTTGCCTGCCCCTGGCTGATCAGCAAGTTCATCGATAAGGATGCCGAGTTCATCTTCGTCCCCTGGCCTGGGCCTCTGCCGACGCCTGATATGGGTATACCCTTCGACTTCCCAGGGGCCGACTTCGATCTGGGACATAAGGATAACAAGTGTACCTTCGAGGTGATCATCGAGAAGTATGGCGTCGACGATCCCTGGGTTAAGGAGATGGCGAAGATCATCCACGCAGCCGATGTGGCCGCAGACATCGATAAGGTTCCGGAGGCCAGGGGTCTAGAGGCCATAGCCGCTGGCGCGATGTATCTCGTCGAGGATGACTATGAGGCCTTGGAGAAGGGATTCTTCATCTACGACGCCCTCTACATCTATGTTCAGTTGAGGAAGATTCAGGAGGGGTATGCCGAGGAATTGGCGAAGATGGATAGACGTCAGCGCTTCGAGTTCATAAAGTCGAAGATCAAGCTGCCGCCCCCAGCCGTGGTGCGGAGGCCGAAGAAGGAGTAGCCACCCCTTTTTAATTCGATCCCGCCGTGGATGAGGTTAGATTAGGCGTATGAGGGTTTCAGCTCCATCGTCTTTAAGTCTCGTCTCCAGCTTCGTCCTCCTCCCCGTCTTCATCTCTAAAACCGCCGCCGTGATGACTCCCCATGGGCATGTCGCCTCCCCCATCCTCATCAGTATTGGATGGCCGACATCGGCGAATCGGCATCCCTCCACCCTCAGCAGAATCTGCTTCTCGTCGCCATCGTAGGAGAATCTCTCGGCGCTCCCCTCCTCGTTGAAGACTTCGAGGAGCCTTCTAAGAGTCTCATCGACGTCTCCATCGGCGAAGAGGTCTATGCCCATCTCCCCATAGATGAAGGCGAGGCTCCTGACGAACTCCTCCCTCGCCCTCCTAAACCCATAACCCATCAGGGCTGCGTGGATCGAGAGGGATAGCAATCCACCCATCGTCCTATCCATACCACACCGAAGCCCTTCGGCCCCTATTAAGAAGATTATGAATGCCACATCCATCATCGGCGTTGGGATGGCGCCGCGGAGGGGATTCGAACCCCTGAGGCCCCGTGGGCCACGGGTTTTCGAGACCCGCCCAATAACCACTCTGGCACCGCGGCCCCTTCTTTTGAGGGTTTCGCCCTCGTATTTAGGTTTCCTTCAGCCTCCTCACCCCCTCCCACCCCTCCCTGGCTTTGGCCATTATGATCTCTAGGGCCTCCTGGGATGAGTTCATCCTGATCTCCCGTCCCGTAGCCGCCTTGACGAGGTATTCTGCTGCTCTCAGTATTCGTTTACTCATCTCGGAGTCCGCTAGGTCTGCTATGTAGACGAGGAGGGCTTCGAGTGTTTTCGGCTCTATGGGGCCTCTGTCGCCGTGGTGGGCCGCTATGATGTGGAGGAGTTCTAGGGGTAGCCCCCGTCTATAGGCCTCAGCGGCGAGGAGGGTTAGATGGTCTAGGCGTTCCCCTATCGGCGCGGATAGGTATCCCCCCTCGGGTTTCGGTGTATAGACGTATCGCTTCATCACGTCGTGGAGCAGCGCCCCTGCGAGGGCGAGGTCTCGATTCACCTCTCCACCGTAGAGTTCCTCTATGAGGTCGCAGAGGGTGAGGGTCAGCCTCGCCACGGCGACGGTATGCTGCAGTAGGCCTCCAGGATAGGCGTGGTGAACCCTCGCCCCAGCTGGGGCCTCCTCCAGTGGTAGAGGCTCCCCCTCCAGGGTGATCTCGGTTTTGAGTAGGAGCTCCTCAACCAGTTTTCTCAGCTCCCCATCCTCTATGAGTCTTAGGAGCCTCTTCAGCTCGGCCTTCAACCTCTGGGTGTTGAGGCTCATTTCACCCTTAATGGCTCCATTTCCCCTATATCTCTTCCCGATGTCGACGTTGCCATCGGCGTCGGTGGATTTTATTCCGGCGTTATGGAGAAGGTTTATCCCCTCCTCATCGGAGGATTCTATGTCTTGGCTGGGGGTTGGGGTCTCAGGGTTTATGTCGCCGCCTCCTCGGTGATGCTCCTCGTCCTCTCCTGGTCTATCGTCGCCCCGATATTCCCGCTTTATGTCCGCTCCCTTGGGGCCTCAACCCTCTTCCTCGGCCTCCTCATGGCTCTCAGCAGCCTGGTGAGCCTCATCCTCCGGATTCCCCTCTCAGCCCTCAGCGATAGGGTTGGCCGCGTCCCTATGCTTCTAATAGGCCTCCTGATCGCCTCCTCATCGTCTATATTCTACGCCTATGCCTCAAGCTTCCTCCAGCTCCTCCCCATCATAGTCTATCAGAGCATCCCCTTCGCCTACTTCAACCCCGTCGCGGCCTCCCTAGTCTCGGATATGGCGCCGATGGAGAGGCGTGGAGATGTGATGGGGCGCTACCTAACCTCCCCCTCCCTAGGATTGGTTCTGGGGCCTATGCTCTGCAGCCTCCTCGTCGACCGCCTCGGCTATAGAGGCCTCTTCCTCTCCTCAGCCCTCTTCCCCCTTATTGGTCTGATACTCCTGCTGCTAGTTCCCCCACGGGTTTCCCAGGGTGGGGTGGAGAGGCCTGGGGTTGGGGCGTCGCTGAGGGAGGTGGCGATGGATAGGGATATCCTCATCCTCTCCTACTGTCGAGCCTCCTTCTCAACGTCGCACTCCATCTTCGCAGCCCTCTTCCCCCTCTACGCCGTTGAATCCCTCGGTCTGAAGCCCTCACAGGTGGCGGCCCTCTTCACCCTGAGAGGCGTCACCAACGTCCTCGTAAGGCCCCCAGCTGGGAGGATCTCAGACAGCCTAGGCCGTAGACCTCCCCTCGTCGCCGCCTATGGGGTTATCGCCGCCTCATATCTCCTCATAGCGCGGGTAGGGGTCATCCCCATCATAGCCTTAAGCCTCCTACTCTACGGTTTCGCCTGGGGGATGAGAGCCGTCTCCGAGTGGGCCTATATAGCCGACGTCGCCAGGCCGGAGGTGAGAACCATAGCATTCTCCTATCTCTCAACCGTCTTCGGCCTCGGCTCAACGCTTGGAGGAGTCCTAGCCGGAGCATTGTCGACGGTGATCCCCTATGGAGACATATTCCTCCTCTCAGCCCTCCTAAATATGCCGCCTATACCCCTCATCTTCAAGATGAGGGCCTCACCGAGCCGCCTCCATCAATCTGGAGAGTAGCCCCTTAATCCTCCTATAGGCCTCCTCAGGATCCTCGACGCCCTCGACACTTCTCTCGAAGGGGCAGACTCCCCCCTGTCTCCCACTGATGTAGCTCGTCTCGACGAGGAAGGAGTAGGGGATGCCAGATCGATTTAGAATTCTCTCAGCGCCCCAGCTCATAACGACGGCGTGAACCTCCGAGGCCTTCACGTAGACCGCTATGAGGGCCGCCGCCCTCCCCACGATCTTATCCACAATTATACATCCCTCAAGACTGTCGCGGCCCACCGTCTCGACGGCGTCGATGAGGGGTCTGATCCCCCTCTCCACGCTGCTATAGAGGACTCGCCGCCCTCCCCGATCATATATTAGGAGGCTTAAACTCCTCCTCTTCAGCTCTCTGAGGTAGCGGCTCAATCCACCTCTAATAGGCGGCCAACTCATTTAGGGGTGACTCCCCTCGCCTCAGCTCCAGCGACTATGGTTGCGCCCAGCAACCCCCCGATCACGCCGCCGGCGGCGTGTAGTAGGGCGAAGAAGAGGACTCCGCCATATCGCTTGGAGAGGAAGATGGGGTTCATGAATAGCGACCCTATGATGAGGCCTGCGATGAAGGTGGAGATAATGGAGGCGGCGACGAGCAGCGCCGAACCCAGGCCTCTACGGCTTAGATTGTCGTAGCCGGCGATGTAGGTTGCTACGTCGAAGACGACGCTGGCCGCTGTGAAGCCTAGGAAGTGGAGGGCGCCTGGCCTCAGGATGAAGTTGAGGAGGGTTGCGACCAACCCCATCAACGTGGCGGCTCCTAATCGCCTAGTCCACCAGACTGTGAGGATCAGCAGCGATGAGGCGAGCATGTCGCAGAGTATTGGGAGATGAGTCAGCCTCCAGAAGATGGGGGCCACCATCCAATTCAGGACTCCCCAGAGAGCCGCGAAGAGGGCGATGGCGGATATCTCCCTACTACCTAGATATGGCATGGCAGACCCCTGGATTATTACTAATCAATCCCATAGTAATACTATTTAGATGTTTCCCTCCCCACAGCGGAAGGGATCAATAGCTTAATTTAGCCTCCCTGGGAGAAGTTAGGGAATAGCCTCGGTGAGGCATATGCATGAGTGGGCTTTGGCTGAGGGCGTAGTCGCCGCCGTCTCCAAGATCGCGGAGGAGCAGGGGTTGAAGAGGGTCACGGAGGTTACGGTGCGGATCGGGGAGCTCCAACAGGTGGATAGGGAGATACTCATATTCGCCATAGATCAGCTGAGGCCTCCAATTATGAGGGATGCCAAGATAATCATCGAGGAGGCCCCCGCCAAGCTGAGGTGTAGGGTCTGCGGCCACAGCTGGCGCTTCGATCCAAAGGGCCTTGAGGAGGAGGTCTCCGAGGCTATCCACTTCGTACCAGAGGTGGCTCACGCCTATCTTAGATGCCCCAGCTGTGGAAGCCCAGACTTCGAGGTTGTAGAGGGCAGAGGAATATGGCTTGCCTCCGTGAAGGGGCTGAGGGGAGATGGCTGACCCGAGATTAAGGGTCATAGATCGAAGACTATCAACCATAGATCACATCATCGCCGTATGCAGCGGCAAGGGAGGCGTAGGTAAGAGCGTCGTCGCCTCCACCCTCTCGCTACTACTGGCGAGGCGAGGCCTTGAGGTGGGCCTCCTAGACCTAGATTTCACCTGCCCCGCCACGCATCTCATACTAGGCGTAGGCGATGCGACGCCTGAGGAGGAGAGGGGGATTGTTCCACCCAGTTTTCACGGCGTGGAGTATATGTCCCTAATATACTAAACGGGGGAGCGGCCCACCCCACTGAGGGGCGGAGACATTACGAACGCCATCATAGAGATTCTCTCCGTCACCAGGTGGGGGAGGCTGAGCCACCTCGTCGTGGACATGCCTCCAGGCCTGGGTGATGCCACCCTAGACCTCATGAGGCTCATTCCCAGGATGGAATTCCTGATCGTCACCACTCCCTCTAGAATAGCCTTCCAGACGGTTAGACGCCTAATAGAGCTGTTAAGGGAGGCGGATAGGGTGATCCTCGGAGTCCTGGAGAATATGGTTCTAGAACCCTCGGGGCGGATTAGAGGAGAGGTGGAGGCGATGGGCCTCAAATATCTAGGCTCCATACCCTTCGACCCAAAGTTGGAGGAGGCCCTCGGCGACGCTGAGGCCCTACTACAGACCGATTTCGCCGCTTCTATCAACGCGGCTGTCTCATCGCTCCTCCCTGATTAATAGGCTGAGGAGGAAGGCGGCGAGGGAGAGGAGGGAGAAGAGATAGAAGGCGTAATCCATCGAGTATCTCGCCGTCAGGTATCCAGCTAGGGCTGGGGTGAAGCTTCCAATGCCATACTTCACAGCGAAGTTGAAGCCATAGGTGGCTCCAACGGTTCTACGAGGCGAGATGTCGCCCAGCAGGGCGTTAATCGGCGACTGTGTGACGTAGAAGGAGAAGCCTAGGAGTATTAGAAGTAGAAGTATGATGGGCAGCGATCTCGGAGCCTTTGTCAAGGCGAATAGGAGGATCGAGTAGGCTGCGAAGCCTGTGAGGATGATGATGCGTCTCCCCCTCCTGTCGGAGAGCTCGCCTCCGATGAACTGGGCTAGGGAGCCGACGGTATAGCTGATGGTGGAGAGGCCTCCAGCGAGGAGGAGTTGAACCCCCTTCACCTCGTTCACATAGGCTAATAGAAAGGAGGAGACGCCGCTCCAGAGGGCTCCGCTTAGGATGATGACGGCGAAGACGATGACGAGTCTCCTAAGCCCGATGCTGAGGGAGATCCATTCTCGATGCCCCTCCCCCTGGGTTTTGCTCTCAGGCTCGACGATGATTAGGAGGTCGAGGAGGCCTGTGACTACCCCTATCAGGCCCCATAGGAGGAAGGTGGCCCTCCACCCCATTACCGCGCCGAGGGATGTGGCGGTGATGTATGACAGCGCCATCCCGACGAGGCCTCCTAGGCCCTGAATCCCCATGTATCTACCCCTCATCTCCGAGGTGTAGAGGGCTATGGCAGCATAGCCTGGAGGATGATAGAGGCTAGCCCCCAAACCTAGGAGGATGAGGGATGCCCCCAGCAGCGGCAATGAGTGGGCTAGACCTATGAAGATGGAGGAGACGCCGCAGAGGAGCATGGAGAGGGCTATCATCAGCTTCTTCCGAGATCTATCCGCCATCAATCCAACGGGGAGGCTTCCCCAGCCGTAGAAGAGGAAGACGAGGGAGATGAGAGCCCCCAGGAGGGCGTAGCCGCCGACCTCCGCCTTAATGAGCGGAGCCAGAGCGGGCAGCAAAACCAGATAGGCGTGCATCGCCCCATGAGACCAGGCTATAGCGTATATTCCAGCCTCAGCCCTTCTCATAGGTCTCTATGGAGACCCCTTCACCGTTATAAATCCTTACCTTCGTAAACCTTCTATTCCAAGCCTCTCCATCTATATGTATGTCGGCCAAGCTGAGGAGGAGGGCGCTGGAACTTCTATCGGGGAGTCCCCTAACCCTGAGGGAGGTGGCTGAGGCCCTAGGCATCAGCGAGAAGAGGGCCTTCAAGGTTCTCAGATACCTCTTCGAGAAGGGTCTAATAGACTCCTTCAAGGATGATGAGGGGCGTCGACGCTATAGGGCCTCGAAGAGTGGATCGACCACTTTATAAGGGGGAACGCTTCCCTTCAAGGCAACGAGCTGATCCCATGGCCGAGTTCATAGATGAGGAGGGGAGGTGGAACGCCTCCCTATCTGCCGGTGAGGCCGCCAGAAGCCTCACCCTATACAGGATCAGGGAGCCCCTCAACCTCCGAGGGGAGTTCCTACAGCTATTGAGACGCCTATTGGAGGAGAATGACCACTACATCGCCGGCGACATACTCAAGGCCTTGACGTCGCCTGAGGGGGAGGACATGATGGACTTAGCCTTCTTCCTCCTAGTCATCGTCTTCGAGGACGCCGCGGCGAAGGCCTTTGGAAGCCCCCACACCTTCCTCTTCGGCGAGATGGAGGATGGAACCGTCTCCCTCATGGCCTCAAGCGACAGGGAGATGACTGAAGACCGCTTCTTCAAGATCCTAGGCGTCGTCATCGAGAGGCCAGACCTGGTGAAGACACTGCTAATCGCCTACGCCTCCTAAAAGGGGTCTCCGCATCACCCTTCGAGGTTGAGACTCCATTGATGGATCACAGTAGATAAACCCCTCTCTATCTACCATGGCTGGCCTCCAGCTTTCTCAAACCCGTTTTCGTCCCTATGTAAGCCAAATCGGCGTAGCCGAGGAAGAGACCCGTCTCTAGGATGCCTGGCATCGCCTTAAGCCTTCGATCCAGCTTCTCCGGATCCCCGAGGGGGCCGAAGTCTGCGTCTATGATGAGGTTTCCATTATCCGTCACCACAGGGCCAACCTTACTCCGAGCTATCCTCACCGACGCCCTGGCCCCAAGCTCCTCCAGCCGCCTCAGTATCGGTTTCACAGCCACGGGGTGAACCTCCAGGGGTATGGGACATTCCTCGCCGAGTCTCCTCGCCAGCTTCCTCTCATCTGCTATGATGATGTATAGCTTTGAG
>JAPDJB010000157.1 GCA_029259285.1 Candidatus Bathyarchaeota archaeon
TGCTCCCCTTAAGATGCTCCTCGAAGCTGAGGTAGGCTGCGTTTATGGTATACATCCTTATGGCATCCTCCCTGCTGACACACTGCCCCTCGCCAAGCTGTCTTCCACCCTCGGTTCTCCGGGTGATGGCTGCCCATAGGCTTATGAAGGGGTTGTAGTGGGTGACTGGGGCGTCGGTTCCCGCAGCGACCACTATGCCATGGTCGATCCAGGCTCTATGGGGCTTGGCCCAGCTGGCCCTCTCGGCTCCTATGTTCTCGTAGAAGCTGTCTCCGAGGTAGTATAGGAAGCTGGGCTGGGAGGCGACGACAACCCCGAGGCGTCTACACTGCTTGAAGTTCTCCTCGCTCGGCAGGTAGGCGTGGATCAACGTATATCTCCGACCCTTTATGCTCCTCTTTCGATCCGTCTCCTCGAAGGCTTTTAGGACGAGGTCTATGGCCCTGCCACCGGCGGAGTGGACGCCTACGGTCATGTCGTGGAGATTCGCCTCGTCGATGAGTCTCTGAAGCTTCTCCAGGGGCATCGTCTGGACTCCGTAGTTGTCGGGTTCACCCTCATAGGGTTCTCTTAGCAGCGCTGTCCTACCCCCTATTCCGCCGTCTATCAGCAGTTTTAGGCCGAGGAATCTGAGCATCTCGTCGCCGAAGCCGGTTGAGAGGGGAAACTCCCTAATGCGCTTTAAACTCTCCTCCAGTGGCTCATCGCCCTCTACACCCCGTAGCATCATGTTCACCCTCACCGTGAGGCCTCCTTCGGCCCTAGCCCTCTGATAGGCCCTCATATCCTCAGAGGTTATGCCAGGCTCGATGACGCCCGTGATGCCGACCTCATTTAAGGCTCTACAAGCCCTCTTTATGGCCTCCACCTTCCTCTCGAAGCTCGGCTGGGGGATATGCCTCTGAACAAGCCAGAAGGCTGGACGCTCCAATAGAACCCCCGTTGGCTCCCCCCTCTCATCCTTTACGATGACCCCTCCCTCGGGCTGCGGCGTCTCAGCAGTTATGCCAGCTATCTCCAGGGCCCTGCTGTTGACTACGACGACGTGGCCGCAGGTTCTGATGAGATAGACGGGGTTATCGGGAGCCGCCTCATCGAGATCCCATCGATTCGGAAACCTATGCTCCTCCAACTTAGACTGATCCCATCCACGGCCTATGATCCACTCCCCTGGGCCAAGCTCCTCAGCCCTCTCCCTCACCGCCTCCACGATATCCCTGATAGACTTCATCGGAGGCGTTGAGCAGTTTATCCAGAACATCGTCAGGCCGAGGCTCAGCAGGTGGATGTGGGAATCTATAAGGCCTGGGAGGACGGTTCTCCCCTCTAGATCTATGACTTCCGTCTCCTCATCGATGTAGCGTTTAACCTCCTCATCTGAACCCACAGCCATTATCCATCCATCCCTCACGGCGACGGCCTCGGCGATGGTGAAGTTCTCGTCGACGGTGATCATCTTCCCATTGAGGAGAACCAGATCAGCCTTACAGGGTTCCTTAATGGACATCTCATGAATAGGATGCCATAGGGGCTTTAAGGTTCATCCTAGGAGTAGGGTCAGCTCCTCCACCCTGAGTTCAGGTATAAGGCTTCGGCCATGCCTCCTCAACCTTATGAAGCCCAGCTCCTCCAGGGCTTTTAGGTCTAGGTAGACATTCTTCACATCCCTCCTGAGATGCTCGGCCAGCTCGCTTATGGAGGAGAACCTCATCCTGGAGAGGGTGTCTAGGAGTTCCAACCTCTTAGGCGTCAGCTTCGAGAGATCCTCAGCCGGCAGCTCCCAGGTCTCCTCCACATAGTATTCCGACTCCCCCTCCTCGTCGTAGGCCCTCAAGGCGTTCATCATCCCAGACCACTCGAGATAATCTTCAAGGCGCTCTATCCACCCCTCCACCGAGCGGTCGGAGGGTTCCGTGAGGACTCCCCCATACTTCCTCTCCAGCTCCCTTATGCGTCGTCGAACCTCCTCCACCGTCAGCCTCCTCAAAACCCTTATCCTCATCATTTTGGTTTAGAAGCCAAAAATCTTTATAAGCCCTCCCTCTGAGAGAAGGGTTGAGGCCTATGGGTTATCCCATCAACAGGTTGGGGGACTTCATCTGGGAGATTCCAAAGGGCGCCGATCCGAGGATGAATGTCCCCACCAGGATATACGCCGACGACGCCCTCCTGAAGGGTATGACGAAGGATGCGACGATAAAGCAGGGCGTCGACGTCGCACAGCTTCCAGGGATATTGAAGTATAGCATCATACTCCCCGACGGCCATCAGGGATATGGCTTCCCCATAGGAGGCGTAGCCGCCTTCGACGCAGAGGAGGGGGTCATCTCCCCAGGTGGAGTAGGCTACGACATAAACTGCGGAGTGAGACTCATCAGGACAGACCTCACCTACGATGAGGTTAAACCAAAGCTGAGGGAGGTCATCGACACCATCTTCAGGCTTGTCCCCTGCGGCGTGGGCGTCGGAAGCAAGCTGAAGCTCTCAACCCGTGAGCTGGACAACGCCGTAGTCGAAGGCGTGAGGTGGGCGATAGACCACGGCTACGGCTGGGAGGGGGATGAGAAGCATATGGAGGAGGGCGGCTGTATGAAGGAGGCGAATCCGGAGAAGGTCTCTAACAGGGCTAAGCAGAGGGGAGCCGGACAGCTCGGAACCCTCGGAGCCGGAAATCACTTCCTCGAAGTTGCGAGGGTTGCCGAGGTTTATGATGAGCGGGTTGCTAAGGCCTTCGGGATCACGGGGCCTGGACAGGTGGTCATCTGGATACACACTGGATCGAGGGGTTATGGCCATCAGATCGCCAGCGACTATATACGGATAATGGATAGGGCTGCGAGGAGATATGGCATAAGGCTGCCCTCAAGGGAGCTGGTCTGCGCACCGGTGAAGAGCCGTGAGGCTGAGGACTACTTCCAGGCGATGGCTTGCGCCATAAACTGGGCCTTCATCAACAGACACATCATAATGCATCAGGTTCGCAGGGCCTTCGAGGAGGTCTTTAAGAGGCTTGCTGAGGATATGGGTATGCACCTAGTCTATGGCATGACTCATAACACGGCGAAGAGGGAGTGGCACATCGTCGACGGTAAGAGGCGTCTCGTCATCGTCCATAGAAAGGGGGCCTCAAGGGCCTTCGGCCCTGGGAGGGAGGATCTACCGCAGGATTATAGAGGCATCGGCCAGCCCGTCCTCCTCGTCGGAACAATGGGGACGGCGAGCTATCTCCTCGTGGGAACGGAGAAGGCCGAGGAGATCTCCTTCGCCAGCACGGCTCACGGCGCTGGGAGAGTCCTCTCCAGGGCTGCGGCTCGGAGACGATTCACTGCGAGCAGCGTCATCTCCGCTTTAAGGAGGAAGGGGATCATCGTCAGGGCAGCCAGCGGGCGAGTCGTCGAGGAGGAGACCCCCGAGGGCTACAAGGACATCCACAGGGTTGCCGATGTGAGCCATAGACTGGGTATAGGGACGAAGGTGATGATGACCGTCCCAATAGCCGTCGCCAAGGGCTAGCCAAATAAGGAGCAACACCCTCTTTATCCGCGGCCTTGAAGAGGGGTTTGAGACCTCACCTATGGTTCACCCTCTATAGATTGATGAATATGGGAGCTGGAAGAAGGGAGATAAGGGTCTCCACAACCGAGCTCTCCTCAGTGCTGGGATGCTCCCAGCAGTCAGCCTCCAGGCATCTGAAACTCCTCGAGCAGCTGGGCATGATAGAGAGAAGAGTTGGAGTCAACGGCAGCCATATAAGGATAACGGAGGAGGGGTTAAGAGCCCTATGGGAGGTCTACTATGGGCTTAGGAGGCAGCTGGAGGAGGGTGAGTTGGAGGCCTATATCTTCGAGGGCGTCGTATTCACAGGTCTGGGTGAGGGCGCCTACTACATCACTCGGGATGGATATAGGGAGCAGATAAGGGAGAAGCTGGGTTTTGACCCCTATCCTGGGACTCTCAACCTAAGATTGAGCGGCGGCTACATCGAGATGAAGCGGCGGCTGACCAGGATGCCAGCCATCATCCTAGAGGGCTTCAGGGATGAGGAGCGGAGCTTCGGCGCCGTGAGATGCTATCCAGCCGTCGTAAACGATGACGTCGAGGGAGCTGTGGTAGTGGCCGATAGAACAATCTACGACGACTCGGTGCTGGAGGTGATATCGCCGATATACCTGAGAAAGCACTTCAACCTTAGGGATGGAGACCTCGTCAGAGTCTACGCATCCAGTCCTCGACGATCTTCCTCTTAATCTTAGAGGAGCTGCTCAACTCCTCATCGCCGAACCGCCCTATACGGACAACCTCGATGTCCAGCCCCCTCTCCTCAATGATGCGTCTAACCTCCCTCTCGATTCGCTCCTGATCATAGCCTACGGCGATGATGTCGGGCTTCACATGCTCCAAGACGGCCTTCAGATTCATCTCCTCATAGCCGAGAAGAGCCTCATCGACGACCTTCAAGGCCTCGACGAGGGCTCTACGCTGATCCTCGGGGATGATGGGCCTCCGACCCTTCAATCGTTCCACGGTTCGATCTCTGGCGACGATGACGACGAGCCTGGCATTGGGGCCTCCAAGCCTCTTAGCCTCCTCAAGGAAGCGGACATGTCCGTAGTGGAGGAGGTCGAAGACCCCTGAGGCTAGAACCGTCTTACCCATAGGCCTCACCACTCAAACTCCGCTAGGCCCAGCAGCCTCAAGGCGTCGAGTAGGCCCTCGCAGTATGAGATGGCTGCCAGGGCCGTAGGCCATCTCCCCTCACCGGCGTAGTATTCGGCGTCGCTCAGATACCTCGCGGCATAATCCAATAGCCTCTTAGTCTCCTCGCTTAGGGGTTTATCCCTCAGCTTCTCCATCACCCTTCTACAGGATTCCATATATCTCTCCACCAGGTGTTCGGGTTCACCCCTCGGCCTCCACCCCTTTAAGGCTTCCCCTGGACAGTTGGCCAAAAGCCTCAATCCCTCCTCCTCCATGAAATGGAGGCGTCCAGGAATTATCAACGCCTGAGGGGGATCACCGAAGTCTACATCTAAAAGCTCCACGGCTCTACCCCCCTTGACGAGGGGGTTGCTCCAGCCCAGCCTTGCAACGCCGATGGCTGGCGTCTCCTCATTGAAGACCTCCGGTCGATCAGCCTCTAGGAGGAGTCTCACCCCCTCGCTTACGCTCAGCCACCTATCCCTCTCGACGTCTAGGTCTAGGAGGATGAGAGTGTGGAGGCCTAGGCTGAGATTTCCCTCCAGGGCTTCCAGAACGGTGTCGGGTGGTCCCCGCTCTGGGAGTGGAAGTGTGACTATCCTCCCAAATTTATAGAGGGAGAGACCCGTCTCCGCTATCGCTGTAAATATGGAGGAGCCATGGATCACCCATGTTGGTATGCCCCGCCTCCTGGCTTCAAGTAGCAGCGATATATGCGTCGTCGCGGCGAGGCAATCCCCCCCGATGAGGAGGCCGACGAGGCATCCCGATGCCTCGTCCAATATCCTAAGCCTCTCCCCCTCCAAATCCCTCCTGGAAAGCTCCGTCAGAGGTCTCTGGAGCACTTCTTCAAGCCGTTCCCTCGATGTGGAGAGCCTCATGGTGTAGAACTCCACGTAGAGCTTGTCGCAGCTCCTCGCCTCCTCTATGGCCCTTAGGCTGAGGTCATATTCATCTGCCAGGCCTATGCTGATGAGTTTAAGCCCCCTCCCCATCGCCCCTCCTCCTTAAGGGTATGCGCATTATGGCCCCGCATCTCAGACAGGTGATGGCGACATGGGGTTCTCTACGTTGTCTAATCCTCACACGGCAGTTAACGCCTGGAACGAGGAAGCCCTTACATCGACGACAGATACGACGGCGGAGATCCCTCGGCAGATGTATGCGCACCCTCATAGCGATCCTCCTCGCCAGGTCTACATAACGCTGAGCACGTTCAGGATTCTGATGGAAGACCTCATCGGCTAACCTGAACAATATCCGTATCCGCTCCAGGGCGATCTCCCTGGCCTCCCTATCCACCAACCCCGCCCAGAGAACATCTGGGTGGAGAGTCTTAAACCCTATTCCTCCCTTAAGGTTCTAAATACTCCTTCCCTGATAGTTTAGAGTGGTGGATATGGGGTCGACTCAGGCGCCTAGCTGGATTCCCAGGGAGACCGTGGAGATATTGAGGAGGACGATGGAGGAGATCGAGGGGCTGGAGTTCACGGAAATCGGTAGGAGGCTGTTAGAGCTGGCTGAGATGCATAAGGATTGGAGGGAGAAGAGCTGCATAAACCTCATCGCCTCAGAGAACGTTATGAGTCCATCGGTGAAGACCCTCCTCGGAACAAACATGGCCTTCTGCGTCTGCGACGGCTATGTGGGTAAGAAGCTCCTCCCAACGACCGATGCGGTGAAGTATCTGGAAGAGATCGAGGCCTACGCCATCTCCCTCGCCTTAAGGCTCTTCAGATGCCAATTCGTGGAGCATAGACTCCTAAGTGGGACAATGGCCTGCATGGTAACTCAATACGCCCTCACATCTCCAGGGGACACCATAATGAGTCAGAGCCTGAGGGATGGGGGAAACATAGCTAATAGGGAGGGAGGGCCACCAGGCATCTATCACCTTGAAGTAGTAGACCTGCCAATAGATCCCGAGGAATTGAATGTCGACTTAGAGGCCTATAAGGAAGCTGTATATGCCCATAGGCCTAAGCTCATCATCCCAGGGGCGATGATAGTGCTCTTCCCCTACCCCCTAAGGGAGATGTACGAGATCGCCCAGGATGCTGGGGCCCTAATAGCCTATGATGGAGCCCATATAGGGGCCCTCATCGCAGGGGGCGTCTACCAGGATCCCCTGAGGGAGGGATCGGATCTGCTGATAGTCAACAGCCATAAGAGTATGGGTGGGCCGCCTGGAGCCTATATACTGATGGATGAGGAGGAGATCGCCAGGAGGATCATCGAGACCACCTTCCTAGGCTTCGTCCAGACACCCTTCTGTAACAGGATAGCCGCCTGCGCCCTCTCCCTAGCTGAGATGTATGCCTATGCTGAGGAGTACGCCCATCAGATCGTGAGGAACGCCAAGGCCCTAGCGGGGGAGCTGGATTCCCAGGGCTTCAAGGTCATAGGTAAGAATCGGGGATACACCGATTCCCATCAGGTGATCGTCGACGTCAGCGACCTAGGTGGGGGATTGAGGGCTGAAAACCTTCTATGCAGGGGAAACATCATCCTCAACAAGATATCATTACCCTGGGACACTAGGGAGGAGATCCATGGAGGAGGTGGGAGGGTCAGCGGCATCAGACTTGGGACGCCCCTCGTGACGAGGCTTGGGATGAGGGAGGGGGAGATGAGGAGCATAGCGGAGTTCGTGAGGAGAATCCTAATAGATGAGGAGAAGCCGGAGAGAGTCGCAGAGGAGGTCAAGCAGTTCATGAAGAACTACCAGAAGGTTCGCTACTGCTTCGATTGAGAGTCGGGAATCCCCCTATTTCTCCATAATGGGATGAGGAAAGGATTATAAGCTCTCACTGCTCCATCACAAATCTGGAGCGGGGTGGGGCAGCCAGGTTAGCCCGTGGGGCTCATAACCCCAAGGTCGGTCGTTCAAATCGACCCCCCGCTACCATATAAATAGAAATGAACGCCCTCCCGTTTATCATAAGGCTCTATAGACGACGATCCTTGTCAGGGCGTAGATTCTCTTCCTTTAGAAGCGGGGAGGAGGGGTTAGATTATTCTAATATCTGCGACCTAATCGATGATCGCGGATGAGGATCTACACCATAGGCCACTCGAATAGGCGGCTGGGCGAATTCCTAGAGCTCTTGGAGGAGTATGGGATTGAGGTCGTCGTCGACGTTAGGCGTTGGCCTACCTCTTCGAGGTATCCCCACTTCAACGGTGACAGTCTCGGGAAGGCCCTCTTGGAGAGGGGTGTCGACTATCTATGGCTAGGCGACATCCTCGGTGGATATAGGGGATACAGCCTTGGGGAGTCTTCACCCAATAGGGGTTGGAGCCGTAGAGGCTTCAGGAACTATGCTGACTATGCTCTCACAGGGGAGTTTAGGCGGGGCCTTGAGAGGATTCTGGAGGTTGCCGCTGAGAGGTGTGTAGCCATCATGTGTTCTGAGAGGTTCTATTGGCGTTGTCATAGGCGAATCATATCGGATCACCTCCATGCGAGGGGCGTTGAGGTGATACATATCATCGATAGGGGCCGAATTCGGAGACATAGGTTGACAAGGTTCGCAGTCATCAGAGATGGTGTTCCAATATATCCGCCTCGGAGGGCTCGGGATAGGCTGAGAGCATCATAGGATCGCTTTCCCCACTATAGGTATGAGGTGGCCACACTCTGGGCATCTCCCCTCCTCCGTGATGCGATAGTCGAGAATTGAGAATCCATAGCGCTCTACGAGGAGAGCTCCACACTCTGGGCAGTAGGTGTTCTCCCCTGGATGCCCAGGAACATTCCCGATGTAGACGTATCGGAGGCCGGCATCTAGAGCCATCTCCCTCGCCTTCTCCAGCGTCTTTACGGGTGTCGTCTTCGTCAATCCATACTCCCAGGCCTTGTAGGCGGGATAGAACCTCGTGAAGTGGAGCGGCGTATCCCTCCCCAGCTTCAGAGTCCGCTCTATAATCTCCATGACACATTCCTTATCGTCGTTGGCCCCAGGGATTAGGAGGTTCACCATCTCTATATGCAGCCCCCGACGTCTAGCCTCCAAGGCGTTTCGCCATACCACCTCGACGTCAGCCCCGTTACAGTATCGCCTGTAAAAGGCCTCATCCCCCTTTATGTCGATGCAGAGGGAGTCGATTCCGGCTTCGATGAGGAGCTCCAGGGCTTCGGGGGTTAGATAGGCGTTTGTGTTCAGATTCCTATATAGGCCATGTTGGGAGGCCAGCTTGAAGCAGTCGAGTATATATTCGAATAGGGTGCAGGAGGCCTCGTTGAAGGTGAACGAGAGGCCCCTCGCTCCGGATTTCAGGGCTAGGTCTATGAAGGCTTCGGGGCTGGTGTAGGATGCCCTCTCGGGGTCGGCGTCCACCATGCTAAGCGTGTAGTTCTGGCAGTAGATGCATCTTAGGTTGCATCCCCAGCTTCCTGCTGAGAGGGCTCCGGAGCCAGGCCAGTAGTGGAAGAGGGGCTTCTTCTCTATCGGGTTTACGACCACAGATGTGAGGTCTCCATACGTAAGCGTGTAGAGCCTTCCGTTTCGGTTCATTCTGGAGCCGCAGAAGCCTCGACGGCCCTCGGCTATACGGCATCGGCGCTCGCAGACCCCGCAGGTCACCGAGCCGTCGGGGTGAGTCTCGTAGAGTAGGGCCTCCCGTATGGTCTTCTGCGTCAATCTATTATAGGGGGCGTATAGGGGTTTATGAAGGCTGTGCGGAAGCGTTTTAAGTGTAAGCCTAAAAACTCTTCTCACTGGAGTGTTTTTGAGATGGGTAGGCGTGTCCTCATCGCTCTGGGCGGCAACGCCATAAAGCAGCCCGATGAGTGGGGAACCTATGAGGAGCAGATGAGAAACGTCTATAACACCTGTAGGCAGATCGCTGAGATAGCCCGTAGGGGCTATGAGATCGTCATCACCCATGGAAACGGCCCGCAGGTGGGGAATCTCTCCATACAGCAGGAGCAGGCTCAGCACCTGGTTCCACCTCAGCCCCTCCACGTCCTCGGAGCCATGACTCAGGGCCAGATAGGATACATGATCCAGCAGGCGCTGAGAAACGTCTTAGGA
>JAPDJB010000180.1 GCA_029259285.1 Candidatus Bathyarchaeota archaeon
CCTTACCGCCGAGGCTCCTGATCCTCTCAGCCGCCTCCTGGGAGAACTCCTGGGTTCCAGGCTCCCTGAAGCCCGTGACGTGGGTGACAACGACGACATTGTAGCCCTTGAAGAGCTCCGCAGCCCTCACACCCGTCTCTCCCCTCGTTGAGGCGACGACGATGTCCGTTATGCCAAGCTCCTCAGCCCTCCTCTTAGCAGCCCTCAAGGTCTCATCGGTGTTCTCTGGGCCAGGCTCATCGAAGTATAGAGTAGGCCTCTCAACGCTCACATGGAACACCTACAGGTTCTCCCCTCCACCCTAGATTAATATTCCGAAGGCCCTCAATATTCTAGATTTGAAGATCTCGGAGCTCCCAATACCGGAGTCTGTTAAGGAGATTCTACATAGACGAGGATTGGAGGAGCTCTATCCGCCGCAGGAGGAGGCTATAAAGGCTGGGGTGCTGGAGGGGCGAAACCTCGTATTGGCGAGCCCCACGGCGAGCGGTAAGACACTCATAGCTGAGCTATGCGCCATGAAACACGTCATCGAGCAGGGGGGTAAGGCCCTCTACCTGACGCCCCTCAGGGCGCTGGCCTGGGAGAAATATGAGACCTTCCAGGAGTATGCGGGCCTG
Organism: Candidatus Bathyarchaeota archaeon; assembly: GCA_029259285.1. Lineage (GTDB taxonomy): Archaea > Thermoproteota > Bathyarchaeia > TCS64 > B23 > B23. The sequence goes on from JAPDJB010000180.1 coordinate 621, forward strand.
GAGAAGCATTACGGCGGCAAGGTTCGAGTGGCCATAAGCACCGGAGACCTAGACAGCTCAACGCCGTGGCTTGGAGGCTACGATGTCATCGTCGCAACAAATGAGAAGTGCGACTCACTTCTGAGGCATAGGGCGCCCTGGATGAAGGAGGTGACGCTGCTGGTGGCAGATGAGATACACCTAATAGGCGATGAGAGGGGGCCGACGCTGGAAGTAGCCCTCGCAAGGCTGAAGCAGCTCAGACCCGATATGCAGATACTCGCCCTAAGCGCCACAATCACCAACGCCGATGAGGTGGCTGAGTGGCTGAACGCCGAATGCGTCAAGACCGATTGGAGACCCGTGGAGCTCCGAGAGGGAGTCGCCTATAGGGATGTCATCTACTTCAGGGATGGAAGCGTTAAGAGGCTTAGGCCTCTGCATAGGATAGACGCCCTAAACATCGCCTTGAACTCCGTCCTCGACGGGGGTCAATCCCTCATCTTCGTCGAGAGCCGTAGGAGGTCTATGAGCCTCGCAAGGGAGGCAGCCCAAGCTCTGAAGGGGACGTTGAAGCCGAGGGAGAGGAGACAGCTCGACCGCATAGCTTCGGACATCCTAATCTACGGCGAGAGGACGACGCTTTCGGATGACCTCGCCTCAGCCGTCTCCATGGGAGCCGCCTTCCACCATGCGGGGCTGAGGGCTGAGCATAGACGCATCGTTGAAAGAGCCTTCAGGGAGGGGTGGATCAAGATATTGGTGGCGACGCCGACTCTGGCGGCGGGCGTAAACCTCCCAGCGAGGACGGTTGTCATAGGCAACTATAGAAGATTCGTCCCAGGCTACGGGATGTATCCCATATCGGTTCTGGAGTATAAGCAGATGAGTGGGAGAGCCGGTAGGCCGCAATACGACGAGTTTGGGGAGGCCATATTGATAGCATCATCCCCAGAGGAGCAGGACATCCTCATGGAGAACTATGTCCTGGCCCAGCCTGAGAGGCTTTACAGCCGCCTCGCCTCTGAGGCGGCCCTCAGGGGGCATGTCCTCGCAGCCATAGCATCGGATTACGCCCACTCCGAGGAGGGACTGCTGGAGTTCTTCTCCTCCACCTTCTACGGCTACCACTACCCCATTGGAGGCCTCAGGAGGATCATCGGCGGAATCCTAGGCTTCCTCAGGAGGGAGGAGATGCTAGATTATAAGGGGGATTACATATACGCAACAGACTTTGGGAGGAGGGTCTCAGAGCTATACATCGACCCCCTCTCGGCGACAACCATCCGAGATGGATTGAGGAGGGGGGCCATGGAGGTGACGGATTTCACATGGCTCCACCTAATCTGCCACACACCCGACATGCAGCCCATAATAAGGCCGAGGAGAAATGAGTTGGCAGACCTGGAGGCCTACGTCGAGGAGCATCGAGGCGAGTTCGCATGCCCAATTCCAGAGACCTACGACCCAATAGAGTATGAGCAGTTCCTAGGGGAGGTGAAGACGGCCCTCATCCTAGAGGCCTGGATAAACGAGGCCTCGGAGAACGAGCTGCTGCAGCGCTACTCGGTTCAGCCTGGAGACAGGTATAGCATAGTGCACAACGCCGAGTGGCTGCTCTACGCAACCCATGAACTCTCAACGGTGCTGGGCTACCCAGAGCATCGCAGACATCTAAGGGAGCTGAGGGAGAGGGTGAAATACGGCGTGACGAAGAGCCTCCTACCCCTGGTTAGGCTTCAGGGGATAGGGCGTATAAGGGCGAGGGTGCTATACAACGCAGGGCTGAGGAGCATCTCAGACCTGAAGAGGACTCCGCTGCGGAGATTGGTGGAGATACCGCTGATAGGCCCGAAGCTGGCTAGGCTGATCAAGGAGCAGGTGGGCGGAGTCGTCGACGAGGAGGAGTGGAGGAGGCTGGAGCGTGAAGCCGAGCAGAAGGCCCTTACGGAGTTTATAGAGGAGGAGGGCGAAGAGGCTTAAAATCGCTGAGGCAACTATAAATCGATGGCTGAGGAGAGGAGGGGATACATCCTCAGAATTATAAGAGACGAATGGGTTGAGAGGGTCTTCAGGGAGCAACGCTACTACTCAGGGATTTCGAGACGATGGAGGAGGGGGGACATCATCCTATTTGCGAAGAAGACGGAGGCTGGAGACTCCTTCATAGGCTACGGCGTCGTGGATAGGGTAGAGGAGATATGGGAGCTGCCCCCAGAGGAGAGACGCTACGCCATGGAGCATGGATGGAGATGGGCGCTAACCCTCAACCCAATATTCAGATTCGAGAAGCCCATACCGATCAGGGAGACTATACTCGCCGAGGATCCCAGGAGGGGGAGCTTCCTCCACGGGGCTATGCTGACGGAGGAGGAGTTGGACGCCATATTGGAGGCGGCTGAGGACTATCAGGGCTGAAGGATATGGGATACATAGCGGCCCTCGCATCAAAACGGGGAGAAGACGTAGGAGGCCTAATGCTCAGAATGCTGAGGGCTCAGAGCTCCAGGGTGGATGGCGTGGGCATAGCCTCGGAGGAGGGAGCTGCCGCCCAGCCATGGATGCCGGAGGAGACGCCGAGGGGAGACGCCATGATAGGATGCCTCCACACGAAGATAACCCCCCTCGACCAGCCTCAACCCATCACCCAGTATGGTCACCACATCGCCATGGAGGGACGCCTATGGTCCTGGAGATGCGACATCCTAGAGATGGCTGAGAGATTGGGGCATAACCCACACCAGGGATTGAGGAGGCTCATAGAGGAGGGGGAAGGCTCCTATGCTGTTGTGATCCTCGATGGGGAGTATATCCTCTGCGGCAGAGACCCGATAGGCCTCGTCCCCCTATACATCGGGGAGTCCGAGAGCCTCATAGCCGCCGCATCGAATAGGAGAATGCTCTGGAGCCTAGGATTAGAGGCTAAACCCCTAAAGCCAGGCCACATAGCCAGGATAAGCCCCAAGGGCTTAGAGATGGAGCAGGTTAGAATCTTGGAGCAGCCCAAGGCTGAGTCCATGTCGATGAGAGAGGCCGTTGAACAGCTTGACAAGGCGATGAGAAGCAGCGTCGAACGGAGGGTTAGGGGTCTGAGGAGGGTCTGCCTAGCCTTCTCAGGAGGCCTCGACAGCTCGGTGATAGCGAGATACCTAGACCTCGCAGGCGTCGACGTGGAGCTCCTATCCGTCGGCCTAGAAGGCTCTAAAGACCTTGAGGCGGCGGAGGAGGCGGCTGAACACCTAGGCCTCCCCATCAGGGTTGAGAGCTACGGCCTAGGAGACGTGGAGGAGGCGTTGGATGAGGTTCTATGGAGCGTTGAGGAGGCTGATCCGGTGAAGGTGTCGATAGCGCTCCCCCTATACTGGTGTGCCAGACTCGCCGTTGAGGAGGGGGTGCGCATACTCTTCGTTGGGCAGGGAAGCGATGAACTCTTCGGGGGTTATCGACGCTACATAGACCTCTACGCATCGATGGGCGACGAGGTGAGTCATCAACTCTTCATGGATGTCGCCGAATCCTATGAGATGAACTATGCCAGGGACTATAAGGTTTGTATGGATCAGGGAGTCGAGATCAGGGCGCCCTACACCGACCTGGAGGTGATAGAGCTGGGCCTCTCCATGCCGGTAGAGTTGAAGCTCTCCAGGGATGGATGGAGGAAGCTGATCCTCAGAAGGCTGGCTGAGAAGCTTGGACTTCCGAAGAGCATAGCTTGGAGGAGGAAGAGGGCGATACAATACTCCACAAGGGTCTCAACGGCGCTGAGGAGGATCGCTAAGAAACATGGAAAAGGTGGTCTCCGGCAGCTCCTGGAGGAGCTGCTCAGCCTCCTACGAGGGAGCTGGAAGGGGAGTTAGGCGGATATCTGCTTCAAGGCGTCCTCAGCAGCCTTAATCGTCGCTGGAGCAGTCGGCGGAGGCGTCAACAGTGGATGCGTCCCTATCTGGAGGTTTGCATAGGCTGCGGCCGTCATTCCGCATTCTATGGCCAATCCGATTATGTTGATCATCTCCCCGACTGATTCTCCTCCTGCGATCTGGCCTCCGAGGAAGAAGCCTCCACGCCTGGTGAATATGAGTTTCACATGCACCTCATGTGATCCTGGGAGCGATGCTGGATGCTTGTCGAAGACCTTGCTCCTGCCGACTACGTAGTCGAAACCCTCCTCCTCCGCTCTCCGCTCTATTAGGCCTGCGACTCCGAGGGCTAAATCCCCTATCCTCGTCGAGAAGATGCCGAGGGTTCCCCTAAACCTCCTGAAGGCCGTCAATCTATATAGGTTGGCTCCAGCTATCCTCGCCTCAGCCGTAGCCACGCTCGCCAGCATCACCCTGCTCGGCTTCTGGGTGAAGAAATCCCTCTTCTCAGCGCAGTCCCCTACGGCGAAGACGTCTGGATGGGATGTTCGCATATACTCGTCGACCACCACTCCATATCGGCTGACGTCGAGGCCCATCCGCTCGGCGAGCTCGGTGTTGGGCCTTGCACCTGTGGCCACCACGACCATATCGGCCTTTAGGGTTTCACCCCCCTCCAGCTCGACGGCCTCAACCCGCTTCTCGCCCAGCATCCTCTTGACGGCGATGCCGGTGTGGAGCCTGAGGCCCCTACGCCTCAGCTCCTCCTCCACCATCTGGCATAACTCATCGTCGAATGAGAGGCTTAGGATGTGGGGGAGAATCTCAACGATGCTCACAGTCTTACCGGCCTTCAGGAGCTCATCGGCCAGCTCAACGCCTATGAAGCCTCCGCCTACGATGACGATCTCATCGCTCTCCTTCATCCACTCCAGCATCGACTTCAGATGCCGTGCATCCTTATAGATGGGGAAGACTCCCTCGAGGTCTCTCCCCTCAATCGGCGGGATCGACGGCTTGGAGCCGGTTGCAAGAACCAGCTTCTCAAACCCTATTTCAAGGCCGTCCCTAGTCCTCGCAACCCTTCCCTCCAAGTCCACGTCTAAGACCTCATCGATGAGAAGCTCCACCCCGCTATCCTTCAATGGGCGATCTGAGAGCCTATTCTTCTCAACCTCGCCGAGGGTTCCGAAGATGTAGGGGATGGCGCATGGTATGACAGCCATCTCCTCACGTCGCACCAGGGTTACATCCTTATCCGGGTAGCTCCCCCTCGCCGTTAGAGCCGTAACCACTCCAGCCGGCCCACCGCCGATGATGAGGATATCCGTCTTCACAGCTCAACACCTTAAATCTCCTCATCTCCCCTACACCCATTTATCTTTATTCCCCAAAAACGGGGTGAAACATCAGGGGCTGAAGCCTAAATCGATTTGGAGGCCGCCTCTGAAACCCTCCTGAGAACCTCGAGGGCTGAATCATAGTCGGGGAAGCCCTTTAAACCGCATTCAGGTCCCGCATAGGGGACGTTCTCAGCTCCAAATCTCTCGACGATAAGCCTCAGCCGCCTCTCCATCAGCTTCACATCCTCGAGGAAATCCACAGCCCTCAATCGACCTCTCCTGATCTCGGACCAGACCTCCCCGATCCTATGGGGAGCCTCCTCCGATCCTGCGGGGATGTTTAGGCGTTGGGCTATTAGGGCGTCGAAGTCGCTCCTCGAGATGCTGGCCTTCACCCTCTTACCTGCTTCCAGCACCTTCCTGATCATCCCCTCATCCCTGTAGAGGGGGTCATCGACATGGGACTCTACGATGTCGAGGTGCTCCGCCTCCAGGTATAGGGTGTCGGAGGTATCGTGGAGATGTATGATGGTCTCTAAACCCCTGGAGGAGGCCGATGCGAAGAGCCTTTCCCAGGCCCTAAGTAGGCTCTCCCTCCCCTCTGAGCCTCGATCCAGGAGGGGGTCGTCGAGGAGGCCGAAGGCGGGCTCATCCACCGCCAATAGGGCGGTCTCACCCCTCTTAACCTTGAAGATGGAGGCCTCCACTATGGCTGAAAGAGCCTCGGCGAGCTCCTCCATCAACCTCCCATCCCTATACCCGAATTGAAGCGAAAGCGTGTAGGGACCCGTCACGCATAGCTTCAATCTCAGATGGTCTATCCCAGCCTCGTCGATGATGAGGCTGATATTCCCCTTGACAACCTCAACCTCCGGTATGGATGCCCCAGGCCTCGTCGATATGCCATGAGAGACATAGGTGTCCCCCTCCCTGCTGAGACCCCTCAGGAGCTTGAAGAACATCTGATTCATATCCCTGAATTGGGGGTAGTTCTGTATGTCGACGCCTGCCCTCAACTTATCTATGAGACCTCTGACAACCTCGGCCTCGAAGGCCTCAGCCTCAGGGCTTCCCCCTAATAGATGTTGGAGAGACGAGTAGGCGTCAGCCCCCCTTCCAAGGGTTTCATCGGACAGCCTCGGCGGGAGACTTCCAACGTCGTATGTCTCCACCCTCAGATATACCTCCCATCAACATATTGTGATTCTGCCCATAGCTAAATCCATGCAGAACTGGTCTAAGCGCTGGAACTCTCCCTCGACGACATCTCTGATCTCGGATTCAACCTCGCTGAGCTTCGTCCCCTCCTCTGGGATAACCTGAACCGATGCGGCCTTAGGCTCATTTATCGGTCTACCTATATCGCTGAGGAGCCAGACGTAGACCTCCTTCAGGCCGTTGACCTCATCCATGATCCTGTTGGCTATCCTGAAGGTGAGGGTGTTATAGATCTTGCCGACGTGGCTGACGGGATTCTTCCCCGCGGCAGCCTCGGAACTGATGGGTCGGTTCAGGGGTATGACGCCGATGACGTTGTTTCCACGGCCAACCTGACCTGAGTCGCCGCCCTCGGCTGAGGTTCCCAGAACCGTGAGATAACAACCCTTGACGCCCCTTCCACGGGCGTCGAGGACGTTTAGCGAGAAGTCGATCTCATCGAAGCCCTCCCTATCGGCGAGGAACTCCCTTATAGCCTCAGCCACCTCACCCTTCTTCCTGAAGTAATCCTCCTCGCCCTCGATGAACCTGTCGACGAAGGCCATGGCTATGGTGAGGTGAAGCCTTCCATTATGCCTGAGACCCATGATCTTGACATCCTCCCCAGACTCTGGGTAATCCCTCTTAAACTCGGGGGAGTTGAGGTAGCGCTCCAGGTCGAGGATGAGCCTCTCAGTCTTTGTCATGGGCGCATAGCCGACGGCCGCCGAGGTGTCATTTGCTCCGAGGAATTTCCCCCTCCTCTCGAAGATGTCCTGAAGCGATACGGCTCCAGGCTTAATCTCGCTCTGATAGTTGACGTGGATGTCTGGGTCGACGAAGCGGAGGTTCCTCCGAAGCCACTCCTTCGTGCTCCTTATGGCGATCTCATTGACGGGAATCCGCTCATCTCCGACGTCGAAGGTGGCCCTGTCGCCGTAGACGATGAGCATCGGCGTTATCACCTCGCCTCCACCGAATTTCACCCGTGTCTCCCCAGCGGCCAGCAATCCCTTATCGAGGTTGTGATGGAGGATCATCCCGAAGCGTTTGAGATACTCCTTCGACAGCTCTATTGAGACCTCGTTCATGATGGCATCGCAGATGGAGTCCGGATGACCCAGCCCCTTCCGCTCACAGATCTCAAGGGGCTGCTCCTCTAGAGCCACCTGCCTCAACTCTGTTATCATGAGATTCCTCATCTCGATCCCTCTATGATGATTGGAATATCATGGGGGTAAATTAAAAATATTTTCCAACTTTTCACCTTTAATTATGTTAATTTTGACTATTTTATTCCTATAGGAATCTCAGGGAGGAGCGTTCACCACCTCTAATAGCCTCATCCTGTAATCCTCAATCCGCTCCCGTCTAACCCCCTCACGCTCTATTAGGGGGAGATCCTCAACGACTCTCCTGATCTCCCCCTCAGCCCTTGAGCCTCCCCCCTCAACCATGAGATGCCTTACAGCGCTGCTCAGCCGATGGATGGACTCCCGTAGGGGTTTACCCCCGATGCCTCTGAGATAGCTGTCCTCCATCATCTCCAATAGGACTGCCTGGACGAGTAGGAGAGGCTCCATGCTTCCGCTTGGTATGCTCAGCCTCACAGGGTATCGCCTCAGCTCCCTGAAGTAGCTGAGGGTCGCCCTCTGGAGGATGTCGATCTCATAGCTTAGATTTGGCTGCCTCTTCAACTCCTCAACCTCCACGCTTCTAGAGGCCTCAACGGCTCTGCTCAGGTATATCTTGGCATCGATCCAATAGCCCTGTAGTAGGCTTATGGCGGCGTTGGCGATGTAATCCATCCATCTATTCACCGTCCTCCAAACCTCGCCAGCTTTACGGGTGAGGATGAGGAGTATGAACTCCATCTCCCGCATCTCCCTCGCCAGCTGCTCAGGCGGCGTCCCTATCGGCCCAAGCTCCAGGGCCGGCTCCAGCCAGATGGCGACCTCCCGCTCCCTATGATCCGGAGAGTCGATGAGCCTCCCATGGAGCTCCTCGATTCCCTCTAGGGTCGGCTCCTTGTAGAGCCTTGAGAGGGTTTCAACCTCCACGCGATTTACGATGGAGCATTCATAGGCGAGGCCTGCGACGATCTTAAGGTATCTTTCATCCTCCAAGGGATACTCGCATCATCCTACCTCCATCCCCTAGATATATCTTGGCCTAATACGATGAGTCTCAGAGTTTAAGATATGGGGGAAAAACGCTGCTATCTGATCCTTCTCCTATACAGCCTCCTGACACTGGGATTATGAGGCTGTATTAGATGTAATATCAAGGGGCGTCCCAGCCCCCTCTAATGGGGTTTGAGGGCTGAAACCATTATACTTGAAGTTATCTCCCACCATTTAGAGATTAGAGGTGGAGATGGAGGAGACAACCATCTGTAGGAACTGTGGGAGGGAAGTCCCAAAGACGCTATACTGCATCTACTGCGGCGCACCCCTCATAGGGCTAGAGGCTGAGGAGAGGAGAGAGGAGAAGGAGGAGATAAGAGAACAAGCTGAGAGGAGGATAGACGTTGAAGGCGTGGAGGAGTCTAAAACCG
>JAPDJB010000102.1 GCA_029259285.1 Candidatus Bathyarchaeota archaeon
TTCGAGGGGCATCAACAGCAGCCTTGAGACTGTCGAGTATGGCCGAAGCCCAGGGGGCATAAGGGATGTCATCGCAGCCATAGAGGAGCTCGGCTCCACCTGGAACAGGGTCGTCGGAGGCCTGGTGGAGCTACCCGAGGCAGCCTCTCCGATGGGATTTGAACCCCCGAGACCAGTCATCACCGCTGGATTTGAATCGGCCCGCAACGTCATCCTCGTCTTTCAGGAGGGGGCTATCCAATTCATAGAGCCAAGGCTTGACAGCGGCCGACAGGGCTGAGGTGGCCCGTGAGATCGCCGAGCTTCTGGGCCGAGAGCTCCTGAGGAGGAGGTGATTGGGGTGACGGTGAAGCTGGGTGGCTACGTCTTCGCCGCTGAGCCTGAAATCGTCTTCGACTTGGAGGCCGACCTGGCTGAGAGGCAGAGGTATGGAGGGGGCGCCACCCTCAGCTATGTAGGCCATGGATCGCTGAGGATCACCTTAACGGGGAGGCTGACAGGGCCGAATAGATACTCAGATCGGGACACTCTCCTAGGCCTATTGAAGTCGGGGGCCAAACAGGAGTTCTACGCCGATACCATCGGCTATGGCTCAGAGGCCAGCCCTAAGCATGTATGGATTGAGAGTCTCAGCTTCACACATATAGCTGGGAAGCCGAATCAGGTGGCCTACCGAATCGTCCTGAGGGAGGAGACCTAGATGATGAGGAGGGTTGAGGCTGAGGTCTTCAAGGCTCTCACAAGGCCCCTGACATCCTCTGAGCTCGAATCCCAGACGGGCCTGAGACCTAGGGAGATCGCTGAGGCCCTGGAGAGGCTTGTCGGCCTGGGAGCCGTTGAGCGATTCGTCGACTACACCATGGGGCCTAGGAGAGTGAGGTGGAGGAGGCTGGTAGATGAAGCCGAGCTGAGATGGCTCCATGTGAGGATGATCGTCGATCCCCTGCTGGATGAGTATGGCGTCGACGCCGTGGAGGCCATCCTGGATGCTGTGGCTCAGAGGCCGAAGCTCCTCAGCTACCTCAAGTCTAAGCTGAGCAGGGAGGTGGAGAGAAGTGCCAAGCGTTAAGGTGATGACCTGGAACCCGAAGGCCGTCGGCGGCAGAGACGACAGCTTCGCCGAAGGCTGGACACCGCATGATGTAGATTTCACCCAGGTAGATGGAGACTACGCTGAGCTTCAGGTTCAGGCTGGCTACACATCGGGCTATATCGAGAAGACGGGGATCAGCATAGACACCTCGGTTTATCGATACCTCGCCCTCGGCCTATGGGGAGACGGAGACTATTATGTTGAGCTTTATGATGGCGCATCATGGCTCTCAGCCATCAGCGAATCCGCCCCCTCAACCTATGGGTTCAGGGTCATAGACCTCCCAGCCATCACGTCGGCTGTTATCACCGGCATAAGGCTGGGAGTCTCAGGGGGCGAGGGCCGGAGGGCCACCTACGACTTCTTCAGCTTCCTCTCCGAGCAGCCAGCCTTCCCCGACAGCCTCATCAGCTTGAGGGTTCATCAGAGGGAGGGGGGCTGCGACAGCTTCGAGGGAGAATTTTATGACAGCTCAGCCTTCACGGAGGGACACTGCATCCGGATAGTTGTCGACGGAGTGAAGCTCTTCGCAGGAATCATAGAGGAGGTGAGGCTGAGAGGCGGAGGCGTTGTCGAGGCTTCAGGCCGATGCTTCCAGGTTAAATTTGAGAAGAAGGCCGTCGACATCGAGTTCGACAGGGCTGAGCTGACAAGCGCCGTCAAGACCCTCGTGGAGATGTTCCCCGAGGTCTCCATGAGCAGGGTGAGGCCTCCGTCGATGGAGGGCTGCGTCGGCCTATGGCACCTAGACGAGGGCGAGGGTTCGGCGGCCCATGACAGCAGCGGAAGGGGCCACGATGGAGACATCCACGGCGCAACATGGGTTGAGGGGCGATATGGGAAGGCCCTCCACTTCGATGGAGATGACACAGTTGACTGCGGCGACATAGATGAGATAGATGGTGCCTCGGAGCTGAGCGTTGAGGTGTGGGCTAGGGTTCCAGCGGATGCAGGTGGGACGAGGGAGTTTATCCGTAAGGATTGCGTCTTCGCCCACGGCTTCGGCTGGACGGCCTATAGGCCGAGGTTCTGGGTTTACTTCATAGATATAGGATGGCAGAACAGCGGGGATGGACCGGAGATAAACGATGACCGGTGGCATCACATAGTCGGAGTCTACGACGGAGAATACATACGCCTCTACGTCGATGGAGAGGAGAGAAGCAGCCTTAACGTAGGCTCCCATCCAGTCGCCTCGAATTCGGCTCATGTCCACATAGGAAGCCTCGGCGGCATAGGGGAGTTCATGATCGGCGAAATAGACGAGGTGGCATTATACAGCAGAGCCCTATCAGCCGAGGAGATATGGGAACACTACTCCAAGGGACCAGTGCCGGTGAACATCTCAAAGGCCTACATCTCAACACCCATCTCAGATATACTCGACCAGCTCTGCAGCATAGCATCAAAGGCCACGGGCAAAGCCTGGAGCTGGAAGCTGGGCTATGGTCAGGACTTAAGGTTCAGGTCGGTGGATGAGGCCCCTACGGCCTCCACCATCATCCAGGAGGGGGTAAACCTGCTGACAGGTGTGAGGAGGGGGCGAGACCTCTACGAACTTGCAAACCGAGTTGTGGTGCTAAGCGGCCAGGTTCAGTATCCATGGGAAGACCTCTACTGCGAGGACATCAGCCTCTGGACAATCGAGTGGTGCGGTCAGTGCATCGATCCGGCCCTTCAGAACGACGAAGACGCGAGGGAAGGCGACTATGCGATGATGATCTATGATGACAGCCTAAACTGGTGGAGGGTGGGGCGTCGAATCCCCAGCATGGATCTCACAGGCTATAGGGGCCTAAGGCTATGGCTGAAGATCAACGGCACGTGGAGTGGAGAAGGCAGCGATGAAGTCATAATAAAATTCGGCAGCGACAACGACAACTGCTACTATAAGGCTGTCCATCTGGGCGTAGGGAACAACGAGTGGGCGCACATCGACGTGGAGCTGAAGAGATTTGCTAAGAGGGGGAATCCAGACCTAAGCGATGTAACCTGGATAGCTCTCGAAGCCGTCTGGCCCAGCAATCTCTACGGAAACGTGATGTGGGATGGATGGCACTGGTATGCCGAGAACTTCAAGGTTGAGGTTAGAGACCCCGACAGCCCCGTCGGCGAGGAGCGCACATACGTCTATAAGGATGCGAAGCTGAACCGCCTTGAGCTTCTCCAGGATCTGGCTGAGGGATTGCTCGTGGGGATGAAGGCCGTATCGCAGAGGGTTCTACTCCCCGTCGTAGGCGCATCAGACCTGCAGCGTGGACGCCTCGTCCAGGTCTCGGCTCCAAGCCTAGGCCTAAGCGGCGGCTATCTCATCGCCGAAGCCGAGCATAGTTTCAGCCGCAGCGAGGGCTATGTCACCAGGGTTCTGCTGGAGAATCCAGCTCTCAGCCTACCCTGGGAGATCGCCAGGATTCTGGAGAGGGAGCTACGACTTGAGAGACGTGGAGATGTGGAGGTGGTGTTGTGATCGAGTTCTGGAACGTCGTTGCGGCTGCCATCGCCGGCTTCATCTTGGGCCTAGCGGTTCACTCAGCCTATGTTCACAGCAAAAAGCGGGGGGAGCTGGGCAGGATGCCCTGGGATTATGGTGAGGGGGATGAGGAGGGTTAGCTTGGAGGAGCTTCGGAGGGGTGACCTCATCCTTGTTCGGTGGATCGACGCCAGCGATGTTAAGGCTCCCCTGAGGGAGCATGAGGCTAGGCCTGAGGTCTATGTCAAGGATTGGGGAGTCTACCTCGGCGTCTCAGGTAGGCGGAGGAGGATGATGCTCCTAGGCAAGGATGTGGTGGAGGATCACAAAGAGTGGGGTGCAACTAGGATACCCCTCGAACTCATCGAGGAGATCATACTGTTGATGCCTAGGGAGGAGACATCGAAGGTGATCAGGGAGGTTCTAGGCATCACGAGGAGGGTGAGGTTGAGGAGGTTTCAGTATAGGAACTCCGACTGGGTGAGGCTCCATGCTAGGCTGGTTGAGGAGGACGTTGACGAGGCGTAGGGTCATCGTCGACGACGAGGCCCCTAGGAGGGTTAGGGTTCTGGAGGAGGAGCCGAGTGAAGCCCTAGTCTACACCATAGCGTTGACGCTGCTCATCATCCTCGCCCTCTCAATCCTCGAAGCCCTCTACCTGCTGACATTCCATCAGTGGAGTGACTCCATCTTCAACGGCATCATGCTCGTCATCGGAACCGTCCTAGGCGCCCTATGGGGGAGGCATGGATGAGGCTGAGGACGACGGCGAGGGTGAAACAACGCCGATGGGACAGTAAGCGGGGATGCTACATCTACACCATCGAGTTCTCAACGAAGACGCCGCTGACGGATCGCACCCTCAAGGTGGCCGAGGCCTTCGGCCTCGGCATAGACGAGGAGCATCGCTTCATCATCTACCGAGACTTCGAGCTACACCTGAAGCCTGGAGACATCGTATACATAACCGGAGACAGCGGCTCAGGGAAGAGCGCCCTGCTGAGAGCCATAAAAGCTGACCTCGGAGAAAAGGCCATAGACATCGATGAGGTCTCATGGGATGAGGATCGCCCCCTCATAGATCAGATAGGAGCCAGCTTCCAGGAAGGCCTCAGGCTGCTATGCCAAGTCGGCCTAAACGATGCATTCCTCTTCCTCCGAAAACCCAGAGAACTCAGCGATGGACAGAGGTATAGATTCAAGTTGGCTAAGCTCTTAGAGGCCCAGAAGCCCTACTGGATATGCGATGAATTCTGCTCAACCCTCGACCGGACGACGGCCAGGATCGTCGCCTATAACATCCAGAAGCAGGCCCGTAGAGTCGGGGCGACCCTCATAGCTGCGACGACGCACACCGATCTGGAGGCTGACCTAAACCCCTCGATACGCATACATAAGGGCTGGGGAGAAGAGGTCAGCGTAGAATACAGAGCAAACAGGCCTGCTGAGGGGTGCAGCGTCGTCGAGGACATAACCATCAGGGAGGGAAGTCTCAAAGACTATGAGAGGCTGAGCCATCTACATTACAGGCATACGGGGAGGCCTGGAATCCCCATCAAAATCTACTGCATGGAGCGACAAAGCGAACTCATAGGCGTCATCGTCTATGCATATCCAGGGCCAACAGCCAAGGGCCGCAGAGAGGCCGTCGGATATACGCCGACCCTGAAGGAGCTAAACGCCGAGTGGACTGTCATAAGCCGAGTGATAGTTCATCCCAAATATCGAAGCATAGGCCTCGGCATACGCCTCGTAAAGGAGACCCTGCCCCTCGTAGGCCGACGCCACGTGGAACTCATCGCAGTTATGGCTCAGTATAACCCCTTCGCAGAGAAAGCCGGAATGAAGCTGATAAGGATTCAGAGGCCCCATCCAACGGTTTGGGAAGCCATCGAGAGGCTTAGGAGGCTGGGCTTCGATCCGGTTCTCATGGCCTCGGAACGCTACAATCTCCATAAGCTGAGGAGGCTGAGGCCAGAGGCCTTGGAGGCTGTGCGTGAAGCCCTACTCACCGTGGCGCCCTACCTGTATAGGAGGCTGATAGCCACAGATCGATTTGGAGCCTTCGTCAGGAGGCGTCAGATGAGAGAATGGCTCAGCGAAGCCGATTTGGAGGCTTTATCGAGATGCCTCAAAAGGCTTAATGCTCTGAGTCAGACGAAGGCCTACCTATACTGGTGCAGAGACTGGATGAAGGGTGGGGAGTCTCATGTTAATGGATCCATTAACATGATGGAAAAATTATAACGGTGTTATAGATGAGGGGGTATATCTTCACGGATAGGGAGAGGGAGCTTCTTGAGGGGTGGCTGGAGTCTGGGGTGGAGACTCCGACTCTTAGGGTTCTCTTCCATCAGATGAGGGGCTCTACGAGGCGTCTCATCTTGGATTTGAGGCTGTTCATCAGGGTGGCGAGGAGGCTTAGGGCTCTTGGGAGGTGGGCTGGGAGGCCTTCGAGGGCGGAGTTGAAGCGCCTGTTAATGGAGGTGGTGGAGGATGAGTGAGCTGGTCATAAGGCTGAGGAGGGTTCGAATAGAGCCTGAGAGGGAGAGGGAGCATCTCATAAACAGGTTGAAGATAATCATCAGGAGGCTTGAGAGGCTGATAGAGAACCCGAATACATCCATCAAGATAAGGTTAAGGGCGATAGACACCCTCACCAGAGTCATCAGAATGTGCTACACCATGATCAGGGATGTGGAGATCGATAGCCTTGAGCGAGAAATTGAAGCGCTTGAGAAAGAGGAGACGTGAACTAATAGAGAGGAAGAAGCTGAAGAAAGCGAAAATAAAACTCCCAACAGACCCAATAGAGTTCTGCGAGAAGATACTCCACATAAGGCTGACAAGCTATCAGCGGAGACTTCTAAGGCTGCTGGCTGAGGGCCATAGACGTATAGTTCTCCGATGGGCAAGGCAGACAGGTAAAACCTACATACTGGCTGCAGTTCTCATCTGGTATTGCTCAACGCATCCAGGCTCCACAGCCCTAATAGTTGCTCCAGGATTGAGGCAGAGCCTAATCCTCAGCGACAGGATACATGGCTTCCTAAACCAGATGGAGTCGAGCGTGAGGAGAAGCATCATCGAGAAGGCTCTTAGAACCATTATAAGGTTTAGGAATGGCAGTCAGATCGTTGCGCTCCCCAACAGCGAGCACCTGCTCAGGGGCTATACGGCTCATCTAGTCATCTGCGATGAGGCAGCCTTCTTCCACAACGATGAGGCCATCTTCCCCCACATCCTAATGCCGATGATGGCGACGACAAACGGCGTCATGATCGTAAGCAGCACACCCTGGGGAAGGAGATCAATCTATCATCAGCTGAATCAAGACCCTGATTGGGTTTTGATCCACGTCCCCTGGACCGAGGCGGTTAAAGAGGGGATATACAGCAGAGAGTTCGTCGGGGAGATTGAGAAGCTGCGAGAGACGAGGCCTCAGGCCTTCAGGATGGAGTATGAAGCCGAGTTCATAGAGGATGAGGAGGCATGGCTGAGCCAAGACCTACTGGCCAGAGCCATCGACGAGGAGCTGGAATACTACCGCATAGGGGACAGAGCCAGGGGGCAATTCTACATAGGCCTAGACCTCGCGGAGCGAAGAGACTACACAGCCATCGCAGTCATACAGCGGGAGGATCAACTGCTCAAACTGGTTCATAGGCGTAAATTCCCCCTAGGAACAGGCTTAGCGGCGGCCATAGGCTACATAAAAACCCTGAGAGACAGATGGAGGAGCATAAGGAGGGTCTACGTCGACATAACGAAGCATGGAGAATACTTCATACAAGACATGCATGAAGCAGGAATACCGGAAGCAGAAGGCATAACCTTCACACAGAGACGCAAACAAGAGATGGCCCAACTATTGAGACAGAGAATACAGGAGGGGAGGCTACGCATACCCTACGACAGAGAACTCCTAAACGAACTAAACATAGAAAGATACACGCTGACAAAAACAGGAGCCATAAGGTTCTATCACCCCGAGGGGACACATGACGACCAATTCTGGGCGCTCGCCCTCGCCGTCTATGCGGCGGAGAAAACGATATTTAGGCCTCCGAAGGCTTTGATGGAAGATAAATCTTATTTTAAGAAAAGATGAACATCTCTTCGTGGCCAAGCAAAAATGCACATACAGGGCAGAATACTTCGATCATGAAAAAGGGGAATGGGTTATATTCGAGTGTGAAAATGAAGCAGTCCAAGATGGATTATGCATATTCCATCACCCAACATATTGTAAGGAGCATGAAAATGAAGTTAGAGAAAAATTTTATGATAAAGTTAAGGCATCTATAAAGAAGGGAAAACCACTAAAGTGCATAGGATATAATCTTCCGGAGATAAATTTATTCAATGTGGAGTTTAATGTTCCTATATACTTCGAGGAAACAATATTCTCAGGAAAAGTAAACTTCAGAAAATCGGTATTTTTAAGAGAAGTAAGCTTCATGGGAGCGACATTTTCAAGAGAAGTTAATCTTGTGGAAACAATATTTTCAGGAGAAACATGTTTCACTGGAGCGACATTCTTAGGAAAAGCATATTTCGTAAGGGCAACATTCTTAAGAGGAGCAGACTTTGGAGAAACAAGATTCTCAGAAGGAGCATATTTTATAGGAGCAACGTTTTTAGAGGAGGCAGACTTCTTTGAAGCAAAATTTTCAAAGGAAGCATACTTCTGGGGAGCGACATTCTCAGGAAAAGCATACTTTGAGGTAACGGTCTTCTCGGGAGAGGCAGACTTTAGGGGTGTGAAGTTCTTCGATAGCGCTTCATTTGAATATTCTCGCTTCCTTGACGAGACCAGCTTTGTCGATGCATATTTTTCTTCGGGTTTTTTGGCGCGATCCATAGATCTATCAAAGTATATTTCATTTCGTGATGTCTATTTTGAGAGAAAGGACAGAGTTATCTTTGATGGTATTGATTTAAGCCGAGTTTCATTTCTATATACAAATATAGATAGAGTTAGATTTAGAAATATTTCAAATTGGGGGAAATATACAACATTTGATAGCTACTTACTAATTATAAAAAATTCAGAAGAAGAAATGAAAGAAGAATTGAAGAAATTAATTAAGCATTTAGAAGATATTATTAAAAATGATGAGAAATTTAGGATGGAGTTAAATAGGAAGTTCTCCAGAATGAGATTGAATAATGATTTATTAAATGAGTTGAAAAAAAGAGAAAGGGAAATGATAGAGGATGCTATTAGTCGATATAAAAGTGGAAAGTTAATAAAGGAGTGGAAAAAACATCTTGAAGGTCTCGGGTATATTACTTTGGATAATGTTTTAAGTGTTTTGAGAGATTTGAGAGAGAATCATGACTACTATATGAAGTATGAGGAGAGCGGTAGATTCTTCATCGAAGAGATGGAGCTGAAAAGGAGATTAGCGAGGAAGGAGAAGGGTGGCATCGAGGGTTGGGCCGATTGGCTCGCCCTCACCATATATAAGGCTCTCAGCCTCTATGGTGAAAGCTATCTCAAACCCCTCGGTTGGGCAATTTTAACGATCCTGCTCACAGCCCTCTGGAAGGCTCTACCAACAGCCATAGGGAATTCACTTCTCTACCTACCGAGGGAATTCCTAAGGCAAATAAGACCGAGTATCGCAGCCTTTCTACAACTCAGATGGGATGAGACCATACCAACCCTCATCGAGAGAATTCTCTCGATCCCCATATTAGGCTCCCTCTACATATCGCTGAGAAGAAAGCTGGAGAGAAGAATAAGACACTAAGAAGAACTATGAGGTTCAAAGGGGAGACTTCAATTGGAGCGAGGAGTCCAGGGTCTTAGTTAGGAGTTTTGTCGAGG
>JAPDJB010000026.1 GCA_029259285.1 Candidatus Bathyarchaeota archaeon
CTGGAGGCTACGCCGATGGCCTCCCCATACTTGATGATCCTCTCCCCCTCCCCTATGTCGGTGAGGGCGATCTTATGGCCGAAGGGGATGGATTCCAGGGCCTCGACATGGATGAGGGCGACCCCCTCATCGGAGATGACTTCCACCCTCTCCCCCTTGGAGGCCTCCGCCAATAGGGTGGCTACGTTGTCTCCCCCATCTATTCTCAGAGCCTTAACCATGTTGATCCCTCCGTTGAGGCTGCTAATTAATGGTTGTTAGAAAGGGTTATTTAGATAGGGGGCTATGGGGTGCTGGATGTCGCCGAGATTTGAGCGGGAGCTCCTCATGATACCTGGCCCCACCATGGCCTCTCCGAGGGTTCTGCGAATCCTCTCGAAGCCGGTTATAAGCCACTGGAGTGAGGAGTTTAAGGAGGCCTTCCTCGAAGCCCTTAGGCTCACCGGGATGCTCTTCCAGACCGAGGGGCATCCCTTCATACTCCCTGGAAGCGGAACCCTCGGGATGGAGGCCGCCATAGCCAACATCGTCGAGCCCGGCGACCGGGTTCTCTGCGTTGAGAACGGCTTCTTCGGTGAGCGTTGGAGCGAGATCGTTGAGGCCCATGGAGGAGTCGTCGACCATCTCCGCTTCGATTGGGGTCAGCCCATAGATCCGAAGCTCGTGGAGGAGAGGCTTCAGGAGGCTGATTATAAGGCCTTCACCGTAGAGCATGTCGAGACCTCGACGGGCGTGGCAAATCCCTTAGAGGAGATTGGGCGCATAGCCCGGGGAACTGACGCCGTATGCATCGTCGACTCCGTCTGCGGCGTAGGCGGAATGCCCCTGAAGATGGATGAGTGGGGCCTCGATCTCTGCCTCACAGGAAGCCAGAAGGCCCTTGGAGCTCCACCTGGATTGGCTCTCCTCTGCCTTAACGATAAGGCTTGGAGCGTCGTTGAGCGCCGTGAGAAGCCCGTGGCCGACTACTTCGCCGACTTGAGGAGGTGGGGGCCTGTGATGAGGGATCCAAGCGGCTACTTCGCCACCCCGCCGACGGGTATGATTTTAGGACTCCTCGAGGCTTTGAGGCTCATCTTCGAGGAGGGTTTGGAGAATCGGTGGAGGAGGCATAGGGCCTTCTCAGAGGCCTTCAGAGCCGGCTTGGAGGCCATAGGCCTGGAGTCCTTCCCAGCGAGGGGCCATGAGGCCCACACCGTCTCCGTGGCTAAGGTTCCGGAGGGGATCGACGACGCCGAGTTGAGGAGGATTATGAGGGAGAGACATGGAGTCGTCATAGCTGGAGGCCTTGGAAAACTGAGGGGGAGGATCATTAGGATTGGCCACATGGGATCGGCTACCATCACCGATCTGGCGGCGACGATGTCCAGCTTGGAGATGGCGTTGAAGATCCTCGGCTATGAGTTGAGGCTTGGCGCAGGCGTTGGGGCGTTGGAGGAGAGGCTTCTCCCCTATCTTTCTACCCCTTAGCCCTCTCTAGGATGACCCTCGCATCTACGATCTTCGCTCCCTTCTCGTAGACCATTATGGGGTTTAGGTCTAGCTCCTTTATCTCGGGGATATCCATCAGCATCTCAGAGGTTTTAAGGAGGATCTCTATCAGGGCCTCCTTATCGGCCTTGGGCATGCCTCTAGCCCCCTCAAGGATCCTGTAGGCCTTGATCTCCCCTATCATCTCCTCGGCGTCGACGCGTTCTATGGGGACTAATCTGAAGGAGACGTCTCTGAGTATCTCGACGAAGATCCCTCCGAGGCCGAACATGATGGTGGGGCCGAAGGTTGGATCCTTAATGGCTCCCACGATGACCTCCGTTGAGCTGGGCGCCATCTCCTGGACGAGGATCCCCTCGATGACGGCTCCTGGAACCTTAGCCTTCATGTTTTCATGTATCCTCCAATAGGCCTCCCTAATCTCCTCCTCATCTCTGAGATTTAGGATGACTCCCCCAACATCGGATTTGTGGAGAACCTGCAGTGAGATCACCTTCAGGACTATGGGGAATCCAATTCTCCTCGCGGCCTCCACGGCCTCATCCTCCGATTTAGCTACCTCAAATCTGGTGACGGGCAGCCCATATAGGGCGCAGAGCCTCTTAGCCTCAGGCTCTAGGAGGAAGCATCGATCCTCCTCCCTCGCCTTTGAGATGATCTTCTCGGCCTCACCCTTCATCGTGGACACCGGCTCCTATACTCTCCGGCTTCTAGGCTTTAAAGTTTAGAGTCTCATCGAGAGGCTTATATGAGTAGGGATTTCACTCATGGCAGAGCCATGAGGAAGCTCTTAGCCTATCCCCTCTGCGTTCTATTGGCCTTCACCCTCGGCTATCTACTCCTACATCCAACCTTAAGGATGATAGCTGACTGGCTAAGCCCCCTCTTAGGCTCATCATCTCTCACCCTCATAGTCTCAGCCTACCTCACCTTCGGAGACCCCCTAGCCTATAGGGGGATTCTACTCATCTGGGTGTTAACCGGCATCCTCTGCGGAGTCATCATCCGCAGGAGGCTGGGCGGCGTCTACACAGCCGTGGGCATCTACTCCACCATCTCAGCCTTCATGGGCCTATCCCTCTACAACATCATCCAGAGGGCTCGGGAACTCGGCCTCATGGAGGGTGAGGGAGACCTCCTCACCATGATTCCACCCCTACCAAGGGGTTTGACCATCGCCCATCTCATGGAGGCTCCGATAATCGGCCCCCTCATAGAGAGGATTACAGCCCTCATGGCTGGTGGTATGCCCTCCATGGAGTCCATGAGGGAGTTCCTATCGATGTTGATCACCGACGTTCTCTCCCCCATCCTCATCGCCTCCGCCGAGAACACCGTCATCCTCGCCGTATCAACCCTCATCGGGGTGGAGGTGGGGAGGCTGCTGGAGAAACCCCTCAAACCAGTCTCAGAAACCCTCAGGAATAGCCTGAGGGGTGAAGCCGCCGCGGCCCTCATATTGATGCTATTCCTCCCCTCAGCTTCGATTCAGGGTCAGGGGGAGGGAATCTATGTGGAGAATCTCATCGGCATCGCCGACGACTTTGGAAGAGGCTACATAGTGGCCCTCTTCCTCGACTCCGATCTCTCCATCGGGGATATCAGTCTCCAAAGCCCTGAGGCTGAGGGCCTCCTCGCCTCAGTGGTCATCACCCATGAAGGCCTCATAGACTTACTAGGGGAGATGATGAAGGGCGGCGAAATGGAGCTGGGGGGCTTCACCCCCTCCTCCCTCATGGAACTCGCCCCGCCGACGCTTCTCCTCAACATCTACCTCGACACACCCCTGGAGGTGGCGGAGGAGCGCTCCTCATCGATAGCCTCAGCCTTCTCCAAACAGCTCGACATCGATTTCCACCAGCTCCTCTCCCTCGAGAAGGAGCTTAACACAACAGAGGGGCCTAGACGGATACATCTCGTCATCTACACCTCCTCCGCCGATATCGATGAGCTGACTGGGGAGTATCTCAGCCTCATCCCATCAAGTAGAGGTGGACTGGCTGAGGCTGTCACCGAGTCCTATAAGGCTGGAAGGCTGAGCGAATCCGACGGCATCCTCTTCTACGCAGGAATCATCAACCCCTTGACGCTCATCCAATACCTCCCTATCGAGCAGATGGAGACCCTAAACCTGACGGATCTCATCCTCCCCAGGGTTGAGGGAGGCATAGGGGTGTCAGGCCTCATAGGCTACTGGAGGAGGGGCGTCCACTCCCCACCTGATAGGCATACGCTGAGCCTCAGCGATCTCCTCGGCGTGGAGAGCGTCTCCTTCTCCCCAGACGCCGAGGCGTCAAATCTCCTCATCCTCATCCTAAACACCACCATCGGCGCCCCCATCTATGGCAAACTCTACACCACTCTACCTCTCAAGCATCCGCCGGCTGGAATGGTGGTTGAGACCCTACCCCAGGGCGTCTCCATCCCCACCTCCGCCCTCTCAGCCACCTTCGAGGCATCCCTTCCACCGGAGATAAGGGTCATCAAAACAGTCTCGCCAACCATCGTGGATCCAGCGGAGGAGGTGACGGTCACGGTCACAATAGAGAATCTGGGAGACGAAACGATAGAGGCGGTTCAACTCAACGACTCCCAGACCGCCCAATACTACCCCGTAAGCCTCCAGCTTTCAGGCTCCACAGCTGAGGTTTGGGGGGGCATAGAGCCAGGCGGATCTAGGAGTATCACCTATAGATTGACGCCGAGGGCTGGGGGCATCTACACCCTAAGTCCAGCCGTTGTCAGGTATAGATGGAGAGGTGAGACATATCTCGCCTTCTCCGAATCCGTGGAGTTCAGGGTGAGGCAGCCTCCACCCCACGCCATAATCATCGATATGCTCATGGGCCTATGGATGGATGCTGCGAGAATCCTCGACATCCTCGTCCAGGGGAGGGGTACACAGCTTATGCAGCTCATCACCGTTGTGGTCGTAATACTCCTCGCCGTCCAGGAGGCTCGAAACATTAGGAAGTGGCTTAGGGGGGAATAGTTGGCCTTTCTATGCCTCCATCTCCCGATGCTCCCTCAATCTCTCCCTAAGCCACCTCGCCACCTCCTTTAGAAGCGGGTTAGGTGTCGCCAGGACTGGAACCTCCCTAGCGCCGACTCTTAGTATGGGTCGGTAATCAGGCATCTCGGCGTAGAGGAGGCTCGCCCAGTAGATGCGCCCCCTCATACGCTCCTTCAGGAGCTCCTTTGTGTTGAAGGGGAGTGGGACATGGTGGAAGGCTATCCCCTCAGCCCAGTTTAGGACGACTGGTCTGCCAGCCTCTATGAGGAGGGCGCAGACCTCAGCCAGCTCCTGCAGGGTGTATTCCACCATCTCTAGGATGATGAGCTCCTTAGCCGGCATGTAGGTGATCTTCACATCGATCCCCTCAGCTCCCTCTCCACCTCGTCTATGGATTTGTAGAGTCTATCAATGATCTCGTCAACCTCGCCGTGGTCGACGATGAGGGGTGGAGCCACCTGTATGTGGTCGCCCCTAACCCCATCTACGGTTCCAGAGCCTGGATATATGAGGAGGCCATTCCTCAGGCAGGCCTCGTAAACCCTCCTGTGAACCCTCTTCTCGGGTGGAAAAGGCTTCTTAGATTCCCGATCGGCGACGAACTCTATGCCCGCGAAGAGTCCTAGGCCTCGGACATCGCCGACGATGCCATAATCATAGAGGTCTTGAAGCCTCCTCAGTAGATGTCTCCCCATCTCCGCCGCCCTCTCTACGAGGTTGTGTCTCTCGATATACTCCATCACAGCCAATCCGACGGCACAGGCGACGGGATGCCCCGTATAGGTGTGGCCGTGGAAGAAAGGGTTCCTAAAAGCCTCATAGACCCTCTCAGATGCGACGGCGGCTCCAAGGGGT
This sequence comes from Candidatus Bathyarchaeota archaeon, assembly GCA_029259285.1. GTDB lineage: Archaea > Thermoproteota > Bathyarchaeia > TCS64 > B23 > B23. The sequence goes on from JAPDJB010000026.1 coordinate 5,360, forward strand.
ATGTAGCCGCTGGATAGGCCCTTAGCCACAGCCATTATGTCAGGCTCAACGCCGTAGTGCTCGAGGGCGAAGCGTCTACCGGTTCTGCCGAAGCCCGTCATCACCTCATCGGCGATGAACAGAACCCCATAGCGATCACAGATCTCCCTGATTATCTTGAAGTAGTCCTCAGGCGCTGGAACGGTTCCTAGGGTGGCTCCCACAACCGGCTCGGCGATGAAGGCTGAGACATACTCGGGGCCAACAGCCTCTATGGCCGATTCGAGGGCCCAGGCACATTCGAGGCTGCAGCTTTCAGGGGTCTTGCCGAACCAGCATCGATAGCAGTAGGCAGGTGGTATATGGGGGAAGTTTAGCAGCATGGGTGTGTAGAGCCTCCTCCTCTTGATGTTCCCAGACATCGATAGGGCTCCGAGGGTGTTTCCGTGATAGCTCTGCCATCGAGCGATCACCTTATACCTGCCCCGCTCGCCTCGCTCTAGGTGGTATTGCCTCGCCATCTTGGCGGCTGACTCCGTGGCCTCCGAGCCTCCGGAGCAGAAGAAGACCCGTGTGAGGCTTGGAGGCGTGAACTCTGCGAGCTTCTCGGCGCATCTCACGACGACCTCAACCGAGTGGTGGAAGCTGTGGGCGAAGGGGAGCCTCTCAAACTGCTTTAGGGCTGCCTCCCAAATTTCCCTTACGCCGTAGCCTATGTTCACGCAGATGGGGCCTGAACTCCCATCGATGTATCTGTTGCCGGCCTCATCCCATACGTAGATGCCCTCCCCCCTCACCAGCTTCAATAGTGGGCCGACACCCCTGGAGAAGAGCCTCGTCTCAACGGGGTCTAAGAAGGGTTTTCCATCCACAGTCATCAAAGCCTGATATGGTTGAAGTTCTCTTAAAGGTGAGGCTGCAGCCCCCGTCAGGCAGCCCTATGGGTCTATCCATCGACAGTCGATGGAGGTCTCCAGCGCCGCTGTCAGGGGAGTATCTTACCAGGGTTTAGGATGCCCCTCGGGTCGAAGGCTTTCTTAATGGCCCTCATCAACTCCACCTGGACTGGGCCAACCTTCTCTATGAGGTATTTCCTCTTAGTGTAGCCCAGTCCATGCTCCCCTGAGACGGTTCCACCGAGGCTTAGGCCGAGGTAGATGAGGTCGTCGATTATGGCCTCCAGCTTCCCCAGCCAGGTTTCCCGCTCCATCTCCTCCGGCTTCACTATGATGGCGTGGACGTTTCCATCTCCGGCGTGGCCGTTGACGACGACCCTCAGCCTATGCCTCTCCCCGATCCTCTCAGCCCCCTCCACATAGTCGGGAAGCCTACTCCTCGGGACGCAGACGTCGACCTCATCGACCTCCCAGAAGGCCTTGTAGGCCTCGAAGAGGCATTTACGCCCCTCCCATAGCTCCCTCATCCTCGCCTCCGTGTCAGCCACATAGGCGTCCTCAGCTCCATGCTCCATGCAGACCTCCCCGACGGTCTCCATCTGCCACTCAACCTCAGCCTCGCTGTTCCCCTCGACGCCTACGATGAGGTAGGCCTCATGCTCATCATCCGGCATACGGCGCCCCAGGTATCGCTCCACCACCTCCACAGCATCCCTCGGCATATACTCAACGGCGAAGGGGACAACCCTTCGACGGATCATCTCCGCCACCGCCCTCGCCGCATCCCTCGTCGAGTTGAAGGGGATGTAGAGGAGCGCCGAATACTGGGGCTTGGGCACCAATTTGAGGATGGCCTGGGTCACGACGGCCAGCGTCCCCTCAGACCCTATGAGGAGGTCGAGGAGCTCATAGCCCGTCGAGTTCTTCACGATCTTGCCTCCAAGCTGGATGACCTCCCCGTTAGGGAGGACGGCTTCAAGGCCTTGGACATAGTCCCTCGTCACCCCATACTTCAAACCACGGACGCCTCCGGCGTTGGTCGATATGTTTCCGCCGAGGCTTCCAGACTCCTCCCCTGGGTCTGGGGGATAGAGGAGGCCGAGTTTCTCCGTCTTCTCGTGGAGCTCCATGATGAGGACTCCAGGCTCGACGACGGCCATGAGGTTGTCCTCATCTATCTCAACGATCCTATTCATCTCTTCGAGGCTGAGGGCTATCCCTCCGTAGATGGGGTGGGCTCCGCCGCTGAGACCTGTCCTCGAGCCTTGAGGGGTCACGGGTATTCGACGTTCATAGGCGAGCCTCAAAACCCCTGAGACCTCCCTGGTTGCCCTGGGCTTAACCACCACCTCCGGAGGATGAGGGGGGAGGGGACTCTCGTCGAGGCCATGCTTCTCCAGCATCTCAGGTGAATCATAGACGTTCTCGGGGCCTACGATGTCCTGGAGAAGCCTCTTAACCTCCCCCGTCACCCTTCCATAGCTCATCTCTCCTCCGCTCCCTCAGCTTCTCTATAAGCCTTGGAACCACCTCATATAAGTCGGCGACGACTCCTAGGGTGGCGAAGTCGAATATTGGAGCCTTTGGATCGGTGTTGATGGCGATGATGACCTCGGACCCCCTCATGCCGGCGAGATGCTGGACGGCCCCCGAGATTCCGCAGGCTATGTAGACCTTCGGCCTCACGGTTCTGCCGCTTAGGCCGACTTGATGGCTGTAGTCTATCCACCCCTCATCGACGGTCGGCCTACTCGCTCCGACGGCCCCTCCCAACAGCCTGGCCAACTCCTCCAGAAGTTTGAATCCCTCTGGGCCTCCGAGGCCCATGCCCCCTGAGACTATGACATCGGCCTCGACGAGGCTCACCTCCTCCTCGACGGGCTGGAAGTGGAGAACCCTCACCCTATCAGGCAGGGAGGAGGGGTCTATCCTCCTCTCTATGATCTCCCCCCTCCTCGATGTATCCCTCTCAGCTTCGGGCATCACCTTATACCTCACCGTCGCCATCTGAGGCCTCGTATATGGGGAGATGATGGTGGCCATGACGTTGCCACCAAAAGCCGGACGGGTCTGCCTCAATAGACGTGTCTCAGGATCGATGTCGAGGCCCGTGCAGTCAGCCGTTAGGCCGACTTTCAGCCTGGCCGCCACCCTCGGGGCGAGGCTTCGACCGATGGATGTGGCTCCGAAGAGGAAGATGTTTGGCTTCAGCTCCTCGACGAGTTCGACGAGGATCGCCGTATAGGGGTCAACCCTGAAGGGTTCAAGCCATGGGTCATCGTAGACGTAGACCCGCTCAGCTCCACGGTAGATGAGCTCCTCAGCCCACCTCCGGCAGCCGTCGCCGATGATCACAGTATATAGGGGTTCACCAAGCTCCTCAGCCAATTCACGCCCCTTACCCAGCAGCTCATAGCTGACGGGGTGAACCCTGCCTCTGCGATACTCGGCGTAGACCAAAACGCCCCTATAGGCTGAGAGGTCAACCTCCCTCTCAGCTTCCACTATGCTTAGGGCCCCTTCAGGGCAGGCCTCTATGCAGGATCGACATAGGGTGCATCCCTCACCGATTCGGGGGAGTCCCTCAACAAGCTCTATGACCCCATAGGGGCAGGCCTGGACACAGAGGCCGCATCCAGTGCATCTATCTGGGTCAACCCTGATCTCAGCCATTTAGATCACCCCAACCTCCTCCAGTTTCCGCAGAATTCTCTCAGCCAACTCATCAGGTTCTCCCTCGATGATCTCGCCGCCTCTCGGCGGCTCGGGGTGGAATACCCTTATAACCCTCGTCGGCGACCCCTCAAGGCCGTAGAGGCTTGGCTTTCCACCGAGGTCTGATGCCCTTAGGGTTTTGATCTCAGCCCTCTTAGCCCTCAGCTTCCCCTTCAACGTTGGAAGCCTCGGCTGATTGATCTCCTTAGTCACGGTAATCAAGGCCGGCAGAGGCGCCTCAAGGGTCTCTACGCCGTCGTCAAGCCGTCGTCTCATCCTTATACGGCCCTCAGAGACCTCGAGGATTTGGGAGACATAGCAGATGTGGGGTATG
>JAPDJB010000151.1 GCA_029259285.1 Candidatus Bathyarchaeota archaeon
CCGACGCCTTGATAGTCGTCTGCGACGCCGCCGGAGCCAGCGGACCGGACGGGCAGCCGTGTAAGCCTGGGACGCACGACCCCGTCGAGGATGTCAGGATCTTCGAGGAGGAGTTTGAGGAGTGGCTTCTGGCGATAATCATGAGGGAGTGGAGCAGGGTTGCCAGGAGGGCTGAGACGCTCAGGGAGGACGTGTCCAAGCCCCTCTCGAAGAGGCTTTCAGGCCTCGCCATAACGAGGGAGCACGTGCTCGAAGCCTGCTCCAGGGCCGACCTGGATCCGTACAGGCCAACCTCGTGGGGTCGTGAGGCGTTGAGGCGTTTCGTCTCGGAACTCCGTAGGGTTTCCAAGCCCATGCTGGTGGCCGCCAACAAGGTCGATGTCCCCACGGCTGAGGAGAACGTGGAGAGGCTTAGGGAGGCCGGATTCAAGGCTGTCGCGGAGGTTCATGGAAGCGTCGCGAAGGGAACCTGGCTCTCGGGGGAGAGAGACCTAGACATCTTCATCCTCCTAGACCCACGCTATGAGAGGGATGTCATACCCAGAGTCCTAGAGGTTGTGAAGCGGTATCTAGGCTCCGGATGGGTTGAGGCCTACGCCGAGCATCCCTACCTCCAAGTCCGCATCGATGAGTTCCAAGTGGACTTCGTCCCCTGCTTCCGCATAAGGCCTGGTGAACCCCTCAAATCGGCCACGGATAGGACACCCCTCCACACCGCCTATGTCAGGGAGCATCTGAGGCCTGAACAGCGAGATGAGGTTAGGCTGCTGAAGAGGTTTATGAAAGGTATAGGCGTCTACGGGGCTGAGCTGAAGGTTGGAGGCTTCTCCGGATACCTATGCGAACTCCTCATCATCCACTACGGCTCCTTCGAGAAACTCCTCGAGGCGGCTGCCAGATGGCGTAGGGGAACAGTCATCCAGCTTGAGGTCGGCCCAGACCCGAGGGAGCTTCGCAGACGCTTCGGGACGCCGCTCATCGTCGTCGACCCCATAGACCCAAACCGGAATGTGGCGGCCCCCGTCTCGGAGGACTCCTTCTGGAGCTTCGTCGCCGCCTCCAGGGGCTTCCTAAAAGCCCCCAGCGAGATCTACTTCTATCCAGGGGAGGAGAAGCCCGAGGCACAGGAGATCCTCGAAGCCCTCAGACTTCGAGGCTCAGATCTCCTATTCGTTGTGATACCAGACAGCGATGTCGACGTCCCCGACATCCTATGGGGTCAGCTCTATAAGGCTGAGAAGGCGTTGAGAGGCCTCCTAGAGCGGTGGGGCTTCGGGGTTCTAAGGTCTGCCGCCTGGAGCGATGAGGCTTCGAGGCATATACTCCTCTACGAGCTGGAGTCAGCCACGCTGCCCCTCGTTGAGAAACATATGGGGCCACCAGTCGAGGTTGTGGAGCACAGCGAAAGGTTTCTGAGGAAGCATCTAGGCTCCGAGGATCTCATCTCAGGCCCCTGGATAGAGGAGGGTCGATGGTGGATACTCACAAGGAGAAGATGGACTGGGGCGAGGGAGCTCCTCAGACATCACCTCGAAGTCGATGGGGGGAGGGGGATAGGGGTTCCAAAGCGTCTAAGTAGGAGGATAAGGGAGGGATTCAGCCTATTGCTGAATGAGGAGATAGAGCCATACCTAGAGGGGGAATTCATAGGATTCCTCTGTAGATTCCTCCGTGGAAGGCCGAGCTGGTTGGATTAAGGATCGATGAAGAAATGTGGTAAGATTTTATTATCGATGATATAATGTAAAGTGATGGTGGTTCGATGGGTGTAGTCACCCTCTCCTCAAAATATCAGATCGTCGTTCCACGAGAGATAAGGGAGAAGTTGAGGCTGAAGCCAGGTCAGAGGCTTCTCATTATAGAGAAGAATGGCGTCATCCACCTAATCCCCCAGCGTCCAATAAGAGAGATGCGCGGCTTCATCAAGGGCCTCGACACCGAGGGGTTGAGGGAGGAGGGGGATCGGATTTGATGCTCATAGACTCCTATGGCTGGATAGAATACTTCACAGACGGCCCCCTCGCGGAGAGATATGCCCCCTACATCGAGGAGGCTGATGAGGGGAATACAATAACGCCGACCATCATCCTCTACGAGGTCTATAAGAAGATCAAGGGGAGTAGAGGCGAGGGCGAGGCCTTAGAGGCCTACGCCCAGCTCTCAAGGACGAGGATCATACCCCTCACCGAGAGCCTCGCCATGAGGGCCGCTGACATCAGCCTTGAACTTAGACTTGGCATGGCCGATGCCATAATCGTCGCGACAGCCGAGGCCTACGATGCAGTCATAGTGACCAGCGATAAACATCTAAGGGAGTTGAGAAACGTCGAGTTCATAGGATTAGAGGGTGGGGAGGATTAATTCATAAGTCTCCTCATGGGATTCATCTGAGGTGGCCGCCTTGGAGGAGGCTGAGATACCCCTCGATAGGCTGATGGAGGGGAGGGTATCCCTGCTGCTCTGCTATCCAAGGTTCACAAGGGAGGAGGCTGAGAGGAGATTGGAGGAGCTCAGGGGACTCGGCGTCGACGCCATCATCCTGGAGGGGAGACATGAGGTCGAGGGCCTAAAGGTGCTGGGTAAGGGGCATGTCTCCATAGCCGTCGAGGCGAGGGTCGGCGACGAGGTCTATGCCCTGAAGATCAGGCGTACAGACGCCGATAGAGAGTCCTTCATGGATGAGGCTGAGAAGCTGGGGATGGCCAACGAGGTGGGTGTAGGCCCAAGGCTGGTGAGACATACAGACAACTTCCTCCTCATGGAACTCATCAAGGGCGAGTATCTCCCAGAGTGGATTGAGGCCCTAGGCCCAGGGGACGCCGAACTCCTCAGGGGTGTTCTAAAAGGCCTATTGGAGAAGGCGAGGAAGCTAGATGAGATAGGACTGGATCACGGGGAGCTGAGTAGGGCGCATAGGCATATCATAGTCTCAGGCGGCGAGCCGAGGCTGATAGACTTCGAATCCGCCAGCACGGAGCGACGAGTCTCCAACATCACATCGCTCACCCAATACCTCTTCATAAACCGCAGAATGCGTAGGCTGATAAGCAGAGTCCTAAAGCCCCCAGAGATCCAGCCCCTCATAGAGGCCCTGAAGCAGTATAAGCGGGAGCCCAGCGACGAGAACTATCGACGCATACTAGAGGTCTGCAGCCTCTAACACCCCAACAGCCCATCTATAACAGCCCATAGATGAGTCATCAACCACCGATGCGAACTCTCAGGATACCCTGATAGCCTACGACGTAGTGGAAGAGCCCCCAAGGATCAAAGATAGATACGCCGAGGGGAAGGGCCTAAGGCGTGGAACTCGACGAGGAGAAGCTGGAGAGACACGCCAGGAAGATAATCACGATAAAATGAGGGGCGCTAAAGAAGCGATAAAACTTTTACCCAGCCGGCATCCATACTCCATGACCAATTGGGGCCGTGGTCCAGCTTGGCCTAAGATTCCTGCCTGGGGCGCAGGAGGTCGCCGGTTCAAATCCGGCCGGCCCCACCATCCTCTGAGCATGGGGCGGCAGTTCGATCCATCGAGCTGTCTCCGCTGGGGAGTTCTATGGGATTCGCCAATCTTATATATTGGATGGGTTATCCATCCAGGGAGATTGGAGCTTCGGAGTCGTAGAGCCGCCGCCATCGCCGTCATGACGGCTACCTCCCTCTCCACCAACTATCTCCTAATGGGGGTTGTGAATGTCAAGTTGATGGATCTCATCGTCTTCTCCTCCGGCTACCTCTATGGCTGCCTGGCGGGCGTAATGGTGGGTGTTCTAACCTGGCTCGTCTATGGAACCCTAAACCCCTACGGCTTCTCGCTTCCAATCCTCATCGCCACCATGCTCTGCGAGACCCTCTATGGAGTTGTGGGAGGCCTCCTAGCTAAGAGGGGATTCTGGGATGGAGGCCTCATCGATGGAGCCGTCCGCTTCGGGGTTCTCGGCTTCCTCCTAACCTCCATCTACGATTTGATAACAAACATGGTCTCAGGCCTCGTGGCTGGAGTCCCGATAGCTGTAGCCCTCATCACTGGGGTGCCCTTCGCCCTCATCCACGAGATCTCCAACGCCCTCCTCTTCTCCCTCGGAGCTCCTCCTCTAATCAGGGCGTTAAGACGATTTGGAGGCGACAATTATGGGTGGTAGGAATCCCTGGGCTTGGACGACGGGGATCCTCCTATGTATAGCCGTTGCGCTATCCTACATCGCCGTCGACGAGTATAATCGAGCTGAGACATATAGACAGCGGTATGAGGCAGCCCTGGAGGAGTTGAAGGGTCTCACCATTATGGTTGACATCCTCATCGACTATGGAAATGGCACAGCCATCTGGTTCAACGATACAAGGATTCCCCTCGGGGCGAATCTCCTGATGGCGACGGAGATGGTAGCCTCAGTTGAGTATGTTGAAGGCGAGTATGGAGCCTTCGTGACATCCATCAACGGCGTCGGCGGCGAGCCAAATCGATACTGGCTCTGGTACTACCTGAAGGAGGGATGCTGGGAGATTGGCCCCGTCGCCTGCGACGCCTGGAGTCTCCAAGACGGCGATGTGGTCGCCTGGAGATACACCTCCTTCAGCTAAGGTTAAAGGCCTAGAAGTGGAAGATATACTCGGCTTGGAGCCTCTGAGAATCGTGGAGAGGGCGGCCTCAAGGGTTGCCCCAGGTAGGCATCTCACATACGGCGTCATCCACGTATTGAAGGCTTTGGAGCTGATAGGCTCTAGAGTTGGAATCGGCCGTCAACAGCTGGCGAGGGAGCTTAGAATAGGTGAGGGCTCAGCTAGAACCCTCATCAAGAGGCTTAGGGATGAGGGGTTGATAGAGGTTGAGAGGGGAGGGATGAGGCTGACGGAGAGGGGTGGAGGCATCCTATCCTACTTCCAGGGCCTCATGAGGTCTATGAGCGTGCCCTCAACCCCCTCAACGGTCTCCGAGAAGAATCACGCCGTCCTCGTCAGGGGCGCAGCCTCCCTCATAAGATTCGGAGTGGAGCAGAGAGATGCAGCCCTCCTAGCCGGAGCGAGAGGCGCCACCACATTGATCTACGACGGCGAGAATTTCCACATGCCTGGATTAGAGCGGGGAGTTGAGCCGGAGCTCTCCAAGCTGCTTAGAGAGGGCTTAAAACCCGAGGCTGGCGATGACATAATTATAGGGACGGCGGAGGAGGAGTGGGCCGCCGAGATGGGGGCTAAGGCCGCCGCCCTCGAACTCATCAGGAGGATGTCCAGCGTAGGGGGTTGAGGGATCAACCGTGATGCTCCACTTCGCCTACGGCTCAACGTTATCCTCAAGATATCTGAGGAGGCACTGCCCAGACGCGGGCTTCCTCATGAAAGCTCTCCTACCAAACTTCCGCGTCGCCTTCACCATCTACTCAGAGGAGATGAAGGGGGGAATCGCGGATATAATCCTGGATCCAGGTAAGGTGGTGAGGGGAGTCCTCTACGAGATGCCTGAGGATGAACTTGAGCATCTAGACGACGCCGTGGGCGTCGGGGAGGGGCTATACACGAGGCAGATCTTCCTCATCCTAGGAGAGGATGGAGCGCTGTATAGGGCAGCCCTATATAGAGGTGTGGAGGAGGGAGGGCCCTACACCCCTTCGCGGAGATATGTCGAGCTTATGCTGGAGGGGGCGGAGGAGCATCAACTCGAACCCGCCTACGTTGAACGTCTCAGGAGACTTCTAAACTCCCTCCGGTGATCGCCGTGGTCTTAATCGTCGCCCTAGGCGACAGCCTGACAGCCGGCTACATCGATCACCTCAGGAGGAGGCCCTACACCCATATCCTAGAGGAGCTGATTAGGAGAGAGCTTGAAGTCGAGGCCACCATAATCAACAGAGGGGTGCCTGGTGACACGACGGAGGGTATGCTAAGGAGATTCGAAGCCGATGTCCACGCCCATAAGGCGGATTACGCCATCATCTGGGGAGGCATAAATGATCTATATCTCGGTCGAAGCCCCCGAGAAGTGATGGCGAATCTCCTAGAGCTTTATAGACGATGTAAAGCTGTAGCCGTCACACCAATAGGGTGCACGCTAACCCCCACGAGATTTGAGGCCTTAAACAAGCTAGTCAGGGAGGTGAATGGAGACCTGTCGAGGAGATGTCTTGATGAGGGAGTCTCAATAGCTGACCTATACTCCCCCCTCGTCGATGGGGATGGCCTATTGGATCTGAGATTCTCAAGCGACGGAGTTCACCTAAATCCAGCTGGATATGGGGTTGTAGCCGAGGCCCTCTATCGAGTCCTTAGAGTCCTCATAGATGGAGACCGAGGACGATAAGGTAGAGGGTTGAGAGAAATAGGTGGATGCTGGCTGCGGTGAAGCCGATCTTCGTGAACCTCTTAATCGAGAGCGGCTTCCCCTCCTGCTCGGCGACACCTATGGCGATGATGCAACTCGGCGATCCCAGGGGGAAGAGGTTTCCACCGAGGTTCGCCCCCAGTATCAGCCCCCACCAGATAGTGCTCGGCCCCCCCTCGACGATGAGGTGCTTAGCTATAGGGGCGAAGGTTGCTGTGAGGGGGATGTTATCGATGAAGGCTGAGGCGAAGGCTGAGAGCCATAGCACCGCTATCGGCATTAGGTAACCCCTGCCATGGACGGCCTTGGAGATCGCTAGGGAAGCCATCTCGACGACGCCTATATTGTCTAGGCCGTTGATCATGACGAATAGGCCTGCTAGGAAGAGGATCGTAGGCCAATCGATCTCGCCTAGGGCCCCCCTCGGCTCCCTCTCCACCAGCATAAGCATCATGGCTCCCCCCGCCAGGGCGATGAGGGGTAGGGTGGCTCTGATGAGGTCGTGGAGGGCGAAGGCGATGATGGTCCCCCCAATTATGGCAGCGGCCGCCGCCTGTATGGGGCCGAAATCCACCCTAAGCTCAGGTGGGGGGCCGAGCCTCTCGAAGTTGAAGCCGTTCAGAGACCCTATCTCCCTCTCCAGATCCATCTCAACCTTCACGCCTAGCAGGTCTTCAACCCATTCCAGGGGCTTTATGGGTCTAAGCTCCCTCCTCTCCAGCCTCTCCTCCCTAAGCTCTCTGAGATATAGTAGGAGGGTTACGAGGTAGAGTATTAAGGCGATGGGAGTCATGGTGAGGAGGAAGGAGTTGAAGGGGATGCCCCCCTCCATGGCTACGATGATATTGGGTATGGAGCTCACCATGAGGGCTAAGCCGCCGACGTTGGAGATTATGGCTTGGAAGATGAGGAGGGTCTGAGGCCTTAGCTCCCCGCTTCTAGCTATGAGGAGGGTCAGCGTCGCCGAGATGAGCATCGCGCCTATATTGTTGAGGAAGATGGTTAGGATCATGGTGAAGGTTAACAGCAATATGGCCAGCGGCGTCGAGGAGGGGGAGAGCCTCATCATCCTCGACGCTATATAGCTGAAGATACCTGAGCGTTCAGCCCCCCTGACGAGGAGCATCATCCCAAAGACTATGCAGAGTATATCCGGCTCCATGTATTCTAGGAGTCTCTCGGGGTTTACGACTCCTATGAGTAGGAATATGCCTGCCCCTATGAGGGAGGCGTAGGTTCTATGGATGCTCTCGGATACTATGAGGAGGAGGACGAAGAGGAAAATAGTGAGGGATAGGAGTTGGAGGGCATTCATACTACACCGTCTCTTCCGCCCCCTCCCCCTCTCCCCTCTCCGCCGGCCTTATGCTCTCAGCGATCTTCCTATACTCCGCCATCAGCTGGTCGATGGTGTGCTTCCTCAGCTTCAGCAGTAGATTCCACTTATTCTTACTGTTCGTCTCCAGCTTACCAACCCGCTCACACAGCTCTGAGATCTCACCCCTGAACTTCTCCAACTCCTCTGAAAACTTCTTCAACTCCTCATCTATGTATCGCTGGAAGCGGATCTCGATCTCCTCCAGCCTGCTCTTAAGCTCATCCCTGACGATCTCTCGGACTCTATCCTCGATGCTCATATCTAGATACAACGCCTCTGAGAATACTGATATAATTTTCCTCAGGGCCGTAAGCTTATTATAGGCCGTGGGGAGGGCTATCCCCATGGACTCAGGGGAGCGAGTCTACTGGATTAGAGCGATGCTGAGGGACAGCTTCGACGTCGGCGCCTCAATCATCATCTTCGAGAACCCAGAGACGGGGAAGTTCATCCAATTCGCATTGATGGGGCGTGAAGGCCTCATCTGCGATGTCCCAACAACCATCCTAACCGTCGAGGAGGAGGAGAAACTAAGGGAGCTGATGCCCGAAACCTCAAGGGATATGGAGACCGGTGAACTCATCTCCTATCAACGCTGGTTCGACTCCCATGAACTCGATAGGGCTGCCGAGCTAGTCGAGGAGATCTTCACCAACATCTTCAACCTCTCAGTCGATTACGGTTTGAGATGTATAGTTGGCTGACCGGCTTTAAGGCCCGTTCTAGGCTCTAGAACAAGTGTTCAAATGACTGGTATTATCTCAGGATACTCCCCTCCATTCATAGATATGAGTTCCACAGCCTATGGCGTGGGATTATCGAAGACCGATATACTCCTCATAACCCTGCTCCTCCTAGGCTGGTGTTCATGGCTGAGGTATGGGCAGCCGAGGCCGCTGGAGGCTGAGGGCCTCCTAGAGCGCTTCAACTCCTACGAGGAGCTAGTCGAGTATTTGAAGAGTTGTGGATGGCGAAGACCCTGGGTTAGAGGCCCGATATTAATGCTTGAGGAAGAACTGGCTGCTAAGGCTGTCTCAGCACCCGAGTCTGCGCCCAGCTACTCGACCACGAATATCCAGGTGGAGGGGGTCGACGAGGCGGATGTCGTGAAGACTGATGGTCGATACCTATACATCGCCTCAGGATGCAACATAACGATACTCGGGGCCTAACCACCGGAGGAGCTGGAGATCCTCTCCACCATCAACCTAAACTCCTCCGTGGTCGGCCTCTACATCTACGATGACCGCCTTGCAGTCATCGCCTTCGATTATGCCGTCCACCCCCTATTGGAGTATGGAGTGAAGGTTAAGCCGATCCCGCCGATCTGGTGGGGTAGAACCCTCGTGGAGGTCTATGATGTCTCAGATAGGCGATGCCCCATCCTCCTCAGCCGGATAGGGTTAGATGGCGAATACCTCAGCTCAAGGATGGTGGAGGGCTACCTATACCTCGTCGTCTCCAAGCCGGCCATACTGCTGAACAAGAGCTACGTCGAGCTTCCAAGGATCACCGTGGATGGGGAGGTCTATGAGGTGGAGGCCGAGGAGGTGGTGAGGGCGATGGAGGACCTGATC
>JAPDJB010000115.1 GCA_029259285.1 Candidatus Bathyarchaeota archaeon
ACTTCGAGTAGCGGCGGCTGAGATGATGGAGGCCGCCTCGGGGTGGGAGGATGTCGACGACCATAACAGAGTTATAATTTTTCCATGATGTTAATGGATCCATTAACATGGCTCAAGGCAAAAGAGTGAAATCGCCGAGCGGCGATGTTTAGATGGCATGAAGCTGGAGAAGAGCCTGGAGATCGTTGAGCGGGATAGGAGGGTCATATCCCAGGCGAGCAGGATCGCTTACTATCCACTCGTCGTCGACAGAGCCTCCGGTTCAAAGCTCTGGGACGTCGACGGAAACGAATACATAGACTTCCTCTCAGGGGCGGCCGTCAACAACGTGGGCCACTGCCATCCAAGGGTGGTGGAGGCCATAAGGGAGCAGGCTGGGAGGCTGATCCACAACACCCTCGGCTACACCTACTATGAGGTTGCGGTGAAACTCGCTGAGCGCCTGGTAAAGCTGACGCCTGGAGGCTTCAGGAAGAGGGTTTCCTTCAGCCTCTCGGGGTCTGATGCCAACGATGGAGCGATAAAGCTGGCAAGGGCCTCAACGGGGAGATCGAAGGTGGTCTCGTTCTTAGGCTCATATCACGGCACAACCTATGGCGCCCTAACCCTCTCAGCCATAACGCCGAGGATGAGGCGGAGACTCGGCCCACTGCTCCCAGAGATATATCACGTCCCCTACCCCGACTGCTATCGATGCTACTTCGGCCTCACCTATCCAGAATGCGGCCTCCACTGCCTTGAGCATATAGAGCTGATGCTTGACATGGTGCTGCCGCCCGATGAGGTGGCCGCCTTCATCCTCGAACCAATCCAGGGGGACGCCGGCATCGTCATACCCCCAGAGGAGTTCTGGCCGAGGCTTAAGAGGCTCTGCGAGGAGCATGGCATCCTCTTCATAGACGAGGAGGTTCAGACGGGCTTCGCCAGAACTGGACGCATGTTCGCCATAGAGCACTGGGGCGTCGACCCAGACGCCCTCATCGTTGCGAAGCCCATAGCCGCAGGGCTGCCGATGTCAGCCATCATCGCCAGGGCTGAGCTGATGGAGCGCTGGGTGGCTCCGGCGCATCTATTCACGGCGGAGGCGAATCCAGTGGCCTGCGCAGCAGCCCTCGCCGTCCTCGACATCATCGAGGGGGAGAATCTGCCGGAGAGGGCGGAGCGCCTTGGGGAGAAGGCTCTCAAGCGGCTGGGGGAGATGATGGAGAGCTATGACCTCATCGGCGACGTCAGGGGTCGAGGCCTCCTCATCGGCGTGGACTTGGTTAGGAGCCGTGAGACGAGGGAGCCTGCGAGGGCTGAGGCGATGAAGGTCTGCTGGAGAGCCTGGGAGCGGGGATTGGTGATGATCTCCTTCGGCAGATTCGGAAACGTCCTCAGGATAGCGCCTCCGCTGACCATCGCGGAGGAGGAGTTGATGGAGGGCCTCGACATCGTGGAGGCCTCGATAAGGGATGTGAGCGAGGGCCGCGTCCCCGACTCGGTGCTGGAGAAGATGGTGGCCTGGTAACCCCATTTCTTTCAACAGCGGGCAAACCCCTTAACTGGTGGGTTCTTGAAGGAAGCAAGTCCTCGGATATATGAGGGATGATGAAGGCAAATATGAGTTAAGAATTCGAAAGAGGAATTTTGCAGCCTTCTAATCTGGAGGCCTCGCCAGCTTAGACGTCTAGGGTGTCGCCTGGCCTGAGGATGACAACCCTTATGTCTGAGACCGATTCAACCCTCCTTCTGAACTCCCTTGGATCTGTGTCCCAGATATGCATGGGAACCGCGATCCTAGGCTCCATGGCGAGGGCCGCCTCAGCCGCCTCCTCATTATCCATGGTGTAGGTTCCACCGCTGGGTAGAAGGGCGACATCTATGCCCTTAAGCTGCTTCATCTCAGGTATGAAGTCCGTGTCCCCCGCATGGTAGATGGTCTTCCCCTCCGCGTGGATGAGGTAGCCGACTCCAAAGCCCTTTGGATGATAGGGGTTTCCAGGCGACCTGAATCTCTTATAGTTATAGGCCTCAACGGCCTCAACGACGATGTCGTTGACGGTCTTCTTCTCCCCAGGCTTGAGGGTCTCGACGGGAGGCCCAATCTTCTGGACGCAGTCCTCTGGGGCGATGATAAGGGTGTCGTCTCTCCTAATCATCTTGATCTTATTCACGTCGCAGTGGTCGAAGTGGGAGTGGGTGACGAGGATGATGTCAGCCTTCTCATCGTAATCCCCCTGGTAGGGGTCGATGTAGATGGTCTTCCCAGCCGCCTTGATCTTCCAGCTGGCGTGGCCAAGCCACTTCAACTTCAAATAGGCTCACCCCATCACTCTAATGTCAGAACCTCTTTTATCTATTCCCCTCCCATATATCAACGCCTTGAACCTCGATGTGAAAGTGAGTCTAATCCTCTTCCTCATAATCATCTCCATCCTCCCAATCCTCCTCCTCTACTCGGCGATGAAATACGGCGAGGAGGACGCCGTAAGGGATGCCATCAGCTTCCTGAAGTCCTCCCCCACCTACAGATTCGATGGTATACCAGACTCCATAAGGGTGGAATCCGTGGAGCGGTTAGCCCCTGGAAGATGGAGGATAATCCTCCGATTTGAATGCCGCCACTCCGGATATGGAGATAGGAGCGGCCTGATCCTGCTGCCAGTCATCACACCACACCGAATGGAGATCATCATAGAGCGGGGGAGGGTTGTGGAGGCCGTGGTCGACAACCTATGGGACGAGCTCCATCAAAGGCCGATGGGGGATTGAGATGAACCTGGAGGGTTTATTAAGATTCCTGAGAGCTGCGGGGATGCTAAAGCGGACTATTAGAAGCGGATGGCGTAGAATCGGCGTTGAAGACCCCGAGTCTGTAGCTGATCACAGCTATCGAACAGCTCTACTCACGATGCTTCTAGCGGATCTAGAGGGCGTCGACTGCGAGAAGGCCATGAGGATGGCCCTACTACATGACCTCGCGGAGTCCATGATGGGAGACCTAACCCCAGAGGAGAAGCGGCTTCTAGGTGAGAGCTATCATAGAAGGGAGGAGGAGGCGATGGAGAGGCTTCTGGAGGGGCTTCCAGGGGAGCTGACCCATAGATACCTGGAGCTATGGAGGGAGTATAAGCGATGTGAAACCCCTGAGGCGAGGTTGACTCATCAAGCTGATCGATTGGAGATGGTGATCCAAGCCTTAGAATACGAGATGGAGGGGAGAGTCAAATCTGAAAACTTCAACCGCTTCTGGCGTTGGGAGGGAGAGGGATTAGCCTCAAAGCTATACGAGCTTCTAAGGAGAAAAAGGGGAGCTTAGGGCTTAGGTATAGCCAGGTCTGAAGCACCAACCTTCGAGACCTTCCCCTCAGGCCAGTTCTCCTCCACGAGGCCTATGATCCTCTCTGCGTAGACCACCTTATCCCTAGCCAACTCCTCTAGACCCCTGCCCCACGGCTTATAGAGGGCTGCGACGCTGGGGCCTGGCTCGATCTTGAAGTAGCAGGGGCTACATACCCTCGCCATCTCAGGCGTCTCATAGAATCTGACGAAGCCCCCCCAAGTGTCGAAGAGGTAGACGTGTAGGTCTAGGGGTATCTTAACAGCCTTCCTTATCGCCGCGAGCTGGGGCAGCGTCAAGTCTCCAACGGGATTGAAGGTGTCAGCCCCCAGCATCTCCAAGACCTTGGCTCCAGCCGGATTCGAATGTCCAGCGTAGATAGAGACCTTGAAGACCACATCCCCTGGTATATGACCCCTCTTCCTCAACTCGTTTAGGACGTAGAGGCCTCCCTCACCGACGACGAGGAATCCCCTGAAGCCAAGCTCTATGGAGTGGAGCACGTCATCAACCAACTCGATGAGTCCCCTCATACCCCTATATCTGCCGCCGCATACGGATCCCTCAGGTGTGAAAAGCTGTCGACCTATCCCCCATGCGGCCCTCGGGCCAGGTGTGAGTATCACCTCCAGCTTCGCATCCCTCGCCAGCTCGGCGAACTCGGTGAGCTCCTCATCGCTTAGAAGCGTTGAACCCATCACGGTGCTTATTATCCTGTGAACTGGGACGTCTCTTCGATCCATCTCGTCGACGAGGGCTCTCAGAACTGACAGCCTCTCTATGCCCGATATCTCTATCCTATAGTTGGCTCCATCGGGGAAGGTTAGGGGGGATGTGGGTAGATCATAGGCGTCTCCCTCAGGTAGCCCCAGCTCTGCCATTAGTTTAGCTGTCTTCTTTAACATCATGTTGAGTTCTCCTATACGCTATTTAATGTTAAGGGTGGAAAGGTTCTTAATGTCATTCAGCGTTCTTCGATAATATGAAGGGATTAGTGGCCAGTCTTTCGATACTGCTCCTCGTCGCAGCCGCCTTCTCCGGCTACCTCTTCCTCGAGGTCAATAGGCTTCAGGAGGAGGTCGTGGATCTTACATCCAGCGTTGAGGAGCTGCAGGCTAGCCTTAAGGAGGCCGAGGGGGAGAATGAGCGGTTAAAGATGGAGGTGGAGAATCTAACATCGGAGAGGGATAGCCTACTTAAGGAGAGGGAACTCCTCCTAGATGAGATAAGGAGGCTGGAGGGAGAGAGGGATAACCTCACCTTAATGGTGGAGGAGCTGGAGGAAAGTCTCAGCCGATACATCTCCCAGGAGGCGCTGAGAATAGGGAGCAACCTCACATCATACTACGACGCCGTCAGAGCCCGATACGGCTTAGGAGGGGAAGAATATGGGGAGGGGGAGTATCCAGGGGTAGAGTTTGCAGCTAAACTCGCCTACCACGACCTCGGAAACCCCTGCTGGCCCAAGATCGAGGAGGAGTTCCATGAGGCCCTTGGAGTTCACAGCCATGAGGCCGCCTGGAGACATCTGGAGAGGGCTCTATCCCTAGCTGGGGTGGACGCAGAGATGGATGCCGTGGAGAGGGTTGAGCGTATACTCAGCTTCCTCCATGAACATGTTGTCTATCAGGGGGAGGTGGATGAGGTTATCAGGGCGCCCGTTGAGACCCTCAGCCTCGGCTCGGGGGACTGCGACGACTACTCGACGCTGGCCGCAGCCCTCCTCGAGGCTGTCGGCGTCGACTCAGCCGTCGCCATCTTCAGGGACACCGAGGATAACTATCACTATATGGCTCTCATACACCTCAACGATCTCGGCGTATACAACTATACCTACTATGATGACTTGACGGCCCAGGGCTTAAGCCCTGGGCGGTGGATAGTTATCGAGCCTCAGTATCTAATAGAGCGTCAGGGCTATCTCAAGTGGTTCAACCGCTGGAGTCTCGAGGCTGCAGCTGAGATTGATTAGGGTTATAGGCCGTGTTTCTCCTTCTCCTCCTTCAGCCAGGCCTCTAAGACCTCCCTGTCAGATCCCTTTATGAGGGTGGGCAGCTCCTCATCGAGGTTCGACGGCTCTATCACCGCGATCCACCCTCTACCATAGGGGTCTTCGTTGATGAGGGATGGATTCTTCAACACCTCCTCATTCAGCTCGATGATCCTCCCCGATAGTGGAGCCCTGAGGGGGCCAACCCACTTACCGCTCTCAATGGTTCCCAGGGTCTTCCCCATCTTCACCGTGCTCCCCACCCTCCTGGTTCTGATGGCCACCAGCTTCCCAGCGGCCTTCTGAGCCCAGTCGTTGTAGCCGACACGGGCCTTCCCATCCTCAATTCTAACCCACATGTGATCCCTATGGTAGTAGAGATCCTCTGGGAATTCGGCGTCGAACAGCCTCACCATGGCGTTCACGCTCACCTAGAGTTTCATCCACATACTAATAACGTTTCCCAAGCCTGATCGAGGGCGTAGGCGGCGAGTAGGAGTATTATATAGGGGGAGGTCGCCTTGAAGAGCCTCCAAGCTCTCCTCCCCGAGGGCTCGTGGCGTAGTCTTAGGCCGAGGTATGAGAGGACTATGGAAAGGGCGAGGGCTGAGACTGGATATATCGAGGTCTTTGAGAAGGGAATGAGGGTTAGGGAGGATATGATGAGGGCTGTGAGGGAGAGGAGGATCACCTTAACGGCTTTTCCCTCCCCCTCTACGGCTGGCAGCATGGGTACTCCAACCCGCCGATAGTCTCTGGCGTAGACGTAGGCGAGACTCCATAGATGGGGGAGCGTCCATAGTGAGGCTGTCAATCCCAGGATTAGGGGTCTGAGATCGAAGGGGCCTCCACCCAGGAGCCATCCATACCAGATTGGGGTGGCCGCCGAGGGGGCTACAGCGAGGATATTCCATCTACTCCTCCTCTTCAGGAGCATCGTGTAGAGGCCTATGTAGAGGGAGACCCCGCCGAGATAGAGGAGAAACGGGTAGAGGACTCTCGGCTCTGGGATGAGGGTGATGAGGGGTGAGGCTGAGAGCAGGGAGAGGGAGAGTATGAGAGCCCTCCTCGGCCTTATGATTCCCCTTGGGAGGGGTCTCCACCTCGTCCTCATCATTCCGGCGTCAAGCTCCCTCTCCAAGTAGCAGTTGAGGGCGTTGGAGCCGGCGACAGCCGTGAAGACGGCGATGAGGCCGAGGAGGAGGCGGTGGAGGTTTAGTTTTCCCATCGAGCCGCTGGAGGCTAGGTGTGATAGAGCGTAGAGGAGGAGCATAGCCGTCAATATCTTCGGCTTTAGGAGGCTGAGGTGATCCCTGAGACTCATAGCCCCATCTGCCTCGCTAAGAGTTCCATGAGATCTAAAACCTCAAGGTTGTAGCTTCGCTCTCTAACGCCATCGCTGAGGGTGAGCTTGCAGGAGGGGCATGCGGAGGTGAGTATTTCGACCCCAAGCTCTGAGGCCTGTCTAAGCCTAGCATCAACTATTGAGAGCCTCAGCTCGTCGTCGACGGCCTGTAGAAGCCCTCCACCTCCGCAGCATCTACCCTCCAGGCCATTCTCGGGAAGCTCCACAGGGTTCGTCGTCAAGGCCTTAAGTATGATCCTCGGTTCTTCTATCACGCCTCCAAGTCTCCCCAGCTCGCAGGGATCGTGGTATGCCACCCTGGCGTCGAGGGGCTCCGGTTTCAGGTCTCCGGATGTTATATGCTCGCTGAAATACTCGACGGCGTGGATCACTCTGAAAGGTAGGGGGCCTCCGAGGAGCTTGGGGTATTCCCATCGCATAACTCTGAAGCATCCTGCGCAGCCGGTGATGACGGTCTTAACCCCCCTCGCCTTCAGTGCTTCAACGTTTCTCTCAGCCGCCTCCCTGGCTCCCTCCCTATCCCCTGCGAGGAGGTAGGGGCTTCCACAGCACCACTCTTCCTCACCTAACAGCGTCCAATCCACGTTCAGCTCGTTGAGGAGGGAGGCTATGGAGTAGGCGATCTCCTGGTTGACGGCCTTGAAGGCGGTGGTGCAGCCTACGAAGTAGGCGACCTCAGCTCTATCCTTCACTGGGGCCTCCTCCAACCCCGTGTAGTCAGCCCAATCAAGCCTCATATCGGCGTCCAATCCGTAGGGGTTCCCATTCTCCTCCAACATTTCCCCGAGCATCTTAATCCTCGGCGGCGTCTGGTTCAGCAGGTTTAGGAGGCTTCTCACGTTGAGCCATAGCTCATGGGTCTCCAATCCGAAGGGGCAGGTCTCCATGCATCTGCCGCATAGGGTGCAGTGATACGTGCTCTCCACGAGTTCTTCAAGCTCCCCCTCGGGGAGGGGCCTTGGTCCAAGGAGTCTGGCCCATAGGCTGAGCCGCTTATTTACGAGGCTTAGAATCCTGGAGCTTCTCACCCCAGGGGCGTGGAGGGGATTCTTAGACTCGGCGTAGACGGGGCAGAGGTCTGTGCAGAGGGCGCAGCGGGCGCAGGTGTCCAGCTCTAATAGCTGCCTCCTGTTCAGCGTCTTTAAAGCTTCATCCAGCCTTTCATAGGCCATATTCAGACCTCCTGGAGCCGTAGAGGGCTGCCGTTATCACGCCCGTATAGATGTGGATGAGCTTGCTGTAGGGGATATACATGAAGAAGAGTTGAGTGAGTATCACGTGGATTAGGAACCAGGGGACTGATGGAATCTTCTCCAGGTGGAGAACTACGAGGCGGGGTATGAAGCTCACGGTGTAGGTGGTGTCCACGGCCTCTGGTGGGGTGATCCGCATACCTTGACCAGCTATGCTGGTGGCCAGCAGCAGTATCAGAGCCGCATAGTCGTTTGGATGGGAGAGGAGCTTCCTCCCCTCCAATGATAGGCGTCTAAGTAGGAGGAGTAGCTGCGTAGCGATGAAGAGGTATCCCATGTAGATGGGGAGGGTCTCGACGAGGAAGTTTTTGAACCCTTCGCCGAGGGGTGTGAAGAGTTCAGCCGACCAGAGCTTAAACCCCCTCATATGGCCGAAGATTATCCCCCCAGCGGAGATGTGAAAGAGGAAGATCAACAGCCAGGTCAACTTATCATGTCGATATATCTTTCTGAAGAGGATGACATCGAGGATTATCTGCCTGATCGCGGCGGTGAGGGAGAGGGGTGTGGAACTCCCCCTCGGCGCCGACAGCCATTTCATCGATCTTACGATGACCCCAACGATGAAGACGATTACGGTGATGTAGGGGAGCACACCCACCGAGAAGATGTATAGTGCTGGGTAGGCATTTAGAGTCATCTCATAATCCTCCCCATCTTCCGCTATTAACCTTTACCAGGGAAAGAGTGAAAGATTTAAGTCTCCTCTCCACCCACCTTAGAAGGGGCCCGTAGCTCAGCAAGGTAGAGCGACGGCCTCTTAAGCCGTGGGTCGAGGGTTCGAATCCCTCCGGGCCCGCTATAGCAGTTTCTGGAGCTGGGCCGTTTTAATCCTCCCTCCTCTCCGGCTCCTCCAGGAAGAGTAGGATCAGTAGAAGGAGTGGCAGTAGGAGGGGGAGCTGAAGCTGGATTGGGAAGCTGGGTGAAAACCTGTCGTAGAGGAAGCCTCCCAGGAGGTTTCCAGCCGAGGTTAGGAGAAGCCGGAAGAAGCTCTGAGAACCTGACATCCTCCCCCTAAGGCTTTTAGGCACTAGATCCGCCATGAGGGCGGAGTAGGATGAGTGGAAGAGGACGCTCACGAGGCCGATGAGGGG
>JAPDJB010000155.1 GCA_029259285.1 Candidatus Bathyarchaeota archaeon
GGAGGAGCTGGAGGAGGCGTATCCAAGGGCCAGCGAGATCCCCTTCGACTCCATGAGGAAGAGGATGACGACGATCCACCTAACCCCAGAGGGGGTGAGGGTCGCCTACATGAAGGGTGCGCCGGAGGTGGTGTTGGAGAGGTGCACCCACATACTGGAGAGGGGGGTTAAACGAAGGATCACGCCCAGGGATCGGGGGTGGATACTCTCGACGACGAGGGAGATGGCCTCCGAGGCCCTGAGGGTTCTCGCCATGGCCTATAGGGAGCTCCCCAAAGATGTGGAGCTGGAGGCCGAGGAGGTTGAGGGGGGGCTGACCTTCGTCGGCCTGCAGGGCATGATCGACCCGCCTAGAGATGAGGTTCCGGAGGCCATAAAGCTGTGCAGGATGGCCGGCATCAGGCCCATAATGGTGACGGGAGACCACAAGCTGACGGCCATCGCCATAGCGAAGCAGATCGGGATGCTGAGCGGGGGCGAGGAGGGGGCCGTCCTCACAGGGGCTGAGCTGGATAAGATGAGCGACGAAGAGCTGGACGAGGTCATCGAACACATCAGCGTCTTCGCCAGGGTGTCGCCGGAGCACAAGGTGAGGATCGCCCAGTCGCTGAGGAGGAGGGGGCACATCGTGGCGATGACCGGAGACGGCGTGAACGATGCACCGGCGCTGAAGGCCGCCGACATAGGCGTCGCCATGGGGATTAAGGGGACGGATGTGACGAAGGAGGCCGCAGATATGATATTAGAAGACGACAACTTCGCCACCATCGTCAAGGCCGTGGAGAGCGGCCGCCACATCTACGACAACATCACCAAGTATATCCGGTTGATGCTGACGGCCAACTTCGACGAGTTCATAGAGATCACCGTCTGCACCCTCCTGGGGCTGCCCCTCCCCTTCCTCCCCATCCACGTCCTCTGGGTGAACCTCGTCACCGATGGGCTGCCAGCCGTCGCCCTAAGCGTCGACCCCAAGGATCCCGACATCATGAAGTATCCGCCCCGAGACCCCGAGGAGGGGCTGCTCACTCGATTCTGGAGGTTCATCCTCTTCGCCGCCATCCTGGACTTCCTCTCAGACTTCGCCCCCTTCCTCTACGTCTACACCACCACCGGCGACCCCGCGCTGGCTAGAACCGTGGCCTTCACCAGCATAGTCTTCTTCGAGTTCTTCCTCGCCTATCAGTGCCGCTCCGAGACCCATCATATCTTCGCCCTAGGCCGCAGGGGGTGGACGGAGAATAAGATGCTCTTCCTCTCCGTCGCCGTCTCCATCATCATCCAGGTCGCCATCATATACTGGCCGCCGCTCCAGGCCATCTTCCACGTCAAGCCCCTGACGCCGCTCCAATTCGCCCTCTGCGTCCTCGGAGGCTTCACCGCCTTCCTCATACTCCCAGATAAGTTGATCAAGGCCAGAGCCTTCGCCGAGGACTCCATCAGCTAAAATTTATATATTACCCCTAGAGAGGGCGTTTATTCGGTGTGGGAGGAGCCGCCATGTTCATCTTCAACCCCTGGTGGATCGCCCCCATCTCAGCCCTCATCTCCATCCTTGTTGGGGGATACCTCCGGAGCTATGTCAATCGGCAGGATCCTGGAACGGAACGGATGAGATTCGTCTCAGACGCCATCAAGGAGGGGGCGAGGGCCTTCCTCAACCGGATGTTCAAGGCCCTAGGCCTCTTCGTCGCCGCCATGGCGATTGTCCTCCTCATCTTTCTCCCCCACCCCATCTGGGCGACGGATAGGCCTCTAGAGAACATCATCATGGCGTTGGCCTACCTCTTCGGCTCAGCCTGCTCAGCCTTCGCCGGCTACCTCGGCATGGATGTGGCGACGGACGCCAATGTGCGATCCGCCAACGCCGCGAGGCGGGGCATCACCGAGGCCTTCAACATCGCCTTCAGGGGTGGGGCCGTCATGGGTCTCAGCGTCATAGGCCTCGCCCTCCTCGGCGTCAGCGTCGTCTACCTTCTCACCGGAAACCCCAACATGGTCACGGGCTTCAGCTTCGGAGCCAGCGCCATGGCCCTCTTCGCCAAGGCCGGCGGGGGCATCTACACCAAGACGGCTGATATAGGGGCTGATCTCGTTGGCAAGGTGGAGATGGGTCTCCCCGAGGATGATCCCCGAAATCCGGCTGTGATCGCCGATAATGTCGGGGACAACGTCGGAGATGTCGCCGGAATGGGTTCAGACCTCTTCGACTCCTATGTGGTGAGCCTCCTCGCCGTGATGCTGCTGGGCAACGTCCTTGGAGGCCGCCTGATGGAACTCCCCCTCGTCTACGCAGGCCTCGGCGTCTTAGCCTCCATCCTAGGCGTGGCCGTAGTCAGAGTCGGTGAGGGGGGAGACCCTGGACGGGCGTTGAATCGGGGAACCTACTTCACCTGCCTCATCTACGCTATATTCACCCTCATCGCCTCATGGCTTCTCGGCTACGACTATCGAATCTGGCTCTCAGCAGTCGTCGGCCTCATAGCTGGAGTCATCATAGGCATAACCTCAGACTACTTCACCTCCATAAATCGGACGCCGGCGAGGAAGACGGCTGAGGCGTCGGTGACGGGGGCCGCCATAAACATCATAACAGGCTTCAGCTACGGCCTCCTCAGCGTCTTCCCACCCCTCATCGGCATAGCCCTGGCATCGCTGACGGCCTACAACCTCTGCAGCCCCCTCGGCCCAGGATACGGCGTCTACGGAGTCTCAGCCGCAGCCTTCGGCATGCTCTCCGTCGTCGGAATGGTGGTCGCCAACGACTCCTTCGGCCCCATAGGGGACAACGCCAAGGGCATAGCTGAGCAGTCAGGCCTTGGCGATGAAGTGATAGAGATACTCGACCGATTAGACGCTGCGGGAAACACCTCTAAGGCCATCACGAAGGGCTTCGCCATAGGGGCTGCGGGGCTGACGGTGATATCGCTGCTCGCCGCCTTCAGGGAGGTGGCTGAGGTGCTCACCGGCGAGCCCGTCTCCTTCGAGCTGATGAATCCCCTGGTCCTCCTCGGCGCCCTTATAGGCATAGCGATCCCAGCCGTCTTCTCAGCCCAGGTGATGCTCGGCGTAAGCCGAAACGCCTTCAGGATGATAGAGGAGGTTCGACGTCAGTTCAGGGAGATTCCAGGCCTCAGGGAGGGCAGACCGGATGCGAGGCCCGACTACGCTGCATGCGTAGACATAGCGACGAGGGGCGCCCTCAGGGAGCTTATGCCGGCAAGCCTCGTCGCCATAGCCACCACCCTCATAGTGGGCTTCATCTTCGGCGTGGAGGCCCTTGGAGGATACCTCGCAGGCTCCATCTTCTCAGGCCTCCTCTTCGCCTTGTTGATGGCGAACGCCGGAGGCCTATGGGATAATGCGAAGAAGTATATCGAGGAGGGGGCCTATGGAGGTAAGGGGTCTGAGGCCCATAAGGCTGCGGTCATCGGGGACACCGTTGGAGACCCCTTCAAGGATACAGCCGGCCCCTCGCTCAACACCCTTATAACGGTCATCAGCCTCGTCGCCAACGTCTTCCTACCCCTCTTCATCCTCTACTCCCTCCTCTAGCCGCAAACCTTTATTAACTCCAGCCGATATTCCTCGGGTAATCGGAGGGCTGGAGATGTATAGGTATTTGCAAAGGCTTTGGCGTCGACCTAAGGAGGGTTATCTGGGAGAGCTGATGAGGCAGAGGGCTATCAGGTGGCGTCGTCAGCCTGCGATTGTGCGTATAGATAAGCCGACGAGGCTTGACAGGGCGAGGAGGCTCGGCTATAAGGCGAAGAAGGGTTTCATAGTCGTCAGGGTTAGGGTTCGAAGGGGTGGCCGTAGGAAGCCTAGGCCGAGGATGGGGCGACGCCAGAAGCGGATGGGCGTCGCCAAGATCACGCCCGCCAAGAGTCTGAGGCTCATAGCTGAGGAGAGGGCTGCCAGGAGGTATCCGAATCTTGAGGTGTTGAACTCCTATTGGGTCTGGGAGGATGGGATGTATAAGTGGTATGAGGTCATCCTCGTAGACCCCCATCATCCGGCGATTAAGAGCGATAAGGGAGTCGGCTGGATCAGTCGGCGATAGCCTCTGTGATTGGAGGCCTCCCCATGGGCCGACTCTTCTCCATAATCATACCAACACTGAATGAGGAGGAGAACCTTGAGGCCTGCCTCAGGGCCATCGCGAGGCAGAGCTATGATGATTATGAAGTCGTCATCGTCGACGGCGGCAGCGATGATGGGACGGTGGAGGTGGCTGAGCGCTATGGATTCAGGGTTGTAGAGGCTGAGAAGAGGAGGCCCCACGACGTCGCCTACGCCCGAAACCTCGGAGCCAAGCTATCGAAGGGAGAACTCCTCTTCTTCCTGGACGCCGACACCTTGATGGAGCCACACTGCCTAGAGGTCTTCGAGGCCCATCTCCGAGACCCCTCCGCGGCCGCAGCCCTCTGCAGGGTTCTCCCCTTCAATGGTCGACCCCTTGAGAGGGCGATGTATGAGCTTAACAACGCTGCCAGGAGGATCTCGAATAGCCTTGGATTCTATAAGCTCAGCTACTTCTCCTGCCCCTGCTACCGGAGGAGCTGCTTCGAGAAGGCTGGGGGATTCAGGGAAGACCTCTACGCCTGCGAAGACCTAGACCTAGCCTTGAGGTCGAGGCATCTGGGAAGATACGTCTACATCTCCGAGACAACCCTCTGGACATCCCCCAGGAGGCTGAGGAGGTGGAGCTACCATGGATACATCGCCCGATACCTCAGGTATTTAGCCGAGTATTACATCCTAGACCGAGTTACTATGCCTTATGAAGATTTAACTGTTCTTAGAGATTGATTCCTCAGAAGCTTCTTTTATCGCTTCGCGTATCATATCAAAATCTTCTCTTGTTAATCTGATTATCGATACTTGAAGGTATTGATTCCACGTTTTTCCTTTATCTGCGATGAAAGAAATATCATCTATTAAATTAGGTTTAATCCATTTAGCCTTATTTCCTTCCTCTATTGTAGAGTAAGATATACTAGGGGGATTTTTAGCTTCATGAAGAATTTTGAATTTTATTCTATATGGGAAGAGATATTTTCTTTTTCCCTTAGTCCATCCAATATCCTTTTCTTCGTAAAACCATCCACCAATAAATTCTATTACTGCCACAAATTTTCCACCATGTATATATACAACTGCCTGATCTCCTTCCTTCAAAAATTTATTAAGAGTCACATAATATCTCGCATCCATTCCCCAAACATTATTTTTCTTACAGATTTCCCAATTTTCAGGTGAGGTTGAGATACACCAATATCTTTTCATACTTGTATCCTAAGTATGAATGAATTTGTTGATATTTAGAGCTTTCGACTATACTTTACGGGCCTTGGCTGCGACGATCTTTATGACATCCCCCTCCCTCAGCACATAGTCTTCTCCGAGCCTCCTCTTAGTCCTGGCGTCTATGGCGTAGATGAAGCTCTCAGCCAGCTCGCTGTGGATGAGAGCTGCAAACTCCCTGGCCGTCGTCCCCCTTGGCACTAGGTAGCAGTCTGGGAGGACGCGGCCCTGATGGTCGGTGAGGCGCTCGGCATCCTCGACTGGGTAGACGGGAATCATGTTGAGGAGCTTGAAGAAGGCGTCGTTTAGGGTCTGCTGCACTCCCGTCGAACCCCACCGCTCCAACACCCGTTCACGGATCATCTCCAGGGCCCGCCGCTGCCTCCCCGTCAATCTCTCCGATTGTAGCACCTCGAAGTCTGGGTCTCCAGGCGTATATTTGATGACTCCCGCCTGGGCAGCCCTCCTCAACGCCAGCTCAGCCTCAGCTGAGGTGGGAACCACCCTATATCCGGCGTCCCTCAGCCTCTCGATGTTATCCTCAGCCTCATCCCTGTCAGCCTTGTTGGCTGCGACTATGAGGGACTTCGATATCCGCCTCAGCTCCCTCGTGAAGCTTAGGAGCTGCTCATCGCTCCACCCCCTCGCCTTGTAGGGGTCTAGGCCTAGGTGCTCTATGGCCCTAGAGATGTGCTCCCTCGTGATCCTCAACCCTGAGAGCCTCACCTCCAGGTGTCGACTTATCTCCTCCCTCGCCGACTCAGCTCTTCTGGTCAGCCTCTCCCAATCCTTCTTAATGAGGCCGAGGAGCCATAGATCGAACTCCTCCTCAAACATTTTGACGTCCTCTATTGGGTCGTGGCTCCCAGGTGGGACGGGCCTGCCCTCGTCGTCGGTCATGCCCGCCGCGTCGCAGAGAACTATGAGCGCATCGGCCCTCCGAACCTCGTCTAGGAACTTGTTCCCTAGGCCTCTGCCCCTGTGGGCGCCTCTTATGAGGCCTGGGCAGTCTATCAGCTCAACGGGGAGAAGCCTCACGCCGTCGATGCATAGGCTGTTTACGGGGTTGTCCTCGACGCCTAGTTCTCGGCAGACGCATGGTGTTCTTATGTATGCCACACCCCTATTGGCCTCGATGGTGGTGAAGGGATACTCAGCTATCTCAACGATCTTCAGGGTTGCTGCGGAGAAGAAGGTGCTCTTCCCCACGTTGGGCTTGCCCACTAAACCTACCAGCGGAGGCAAGGATATCAATAGATGGTTGGCTCACAGCCTTAAACCCTTTACCGATCGAGGTTTCTCAGGTAGTAGCCTGGCTCCTTCTTCTCACCGAAGCTTCTGACACCCCTCTCCTTGAGCTGCCTCCGGAGCTCCTCAGCCCTTTGAGGCGTCAGCTCTCCTCGGCGTTCGAGGTAGTCTATGATCTCCAGGGCCTCCTCCTCGGTTTCGCATCGGCGTAGGAAGTCTATGACGTCTGGCTCATAGCCTGCCCATGGGTCACCCCTCGCTAGGCGCTCCCCCTCTTCGGGGTCAACCCTATAGGCGTCTATCCTAACCCTCGCGACCCCCCTCTCCATCTCCTCGGCTAGGTGTGGGAACAGCCTCTTAAACCTCTCCCAGTCGATGATCAACCCTGTAAAGTCTCTCATGGTGGATGATAAGGGTGATGGAGGGGGGATGGCTTAAATTACAGATTCCGTAATTTTTTCATGTATGGTTACATCTTTGGAGAGGGCCTACGGGAGGCTTCTGAGATCCATAGGCCTTGGAGAGTTCACCGTTGAGGAGGCGGCTGGGATCCTAGGGGCTGAGGGGATAAACGTCCTCCTCCATAGGCTTAGGGCTAAGGGCTATATCGAGCGGGTCTCCCGCGGGGTCTTCAGGCTTATTCATCCAACGGCTCTGGCTCTAAGCTGGTCTGGAATCGACTGGAGGGAGAGGGTGAGGCAGAGGGAGTATCTCCCCCTCCTAGAGGCCGTGATCTCAAGGATCATAGAGTCCCTTGGATCAGGGCTGCGCAGCATCCTCCTCTTCGGCTCCCTGGCGAGGGGGGAGGCCTCGGAGATCAGCGACATAGACCTCCTCATCGTCTCGGAGGGGCTTCCAGAGAGGTATTCCGATAGGGTGAGGCTTCTCAGGGGCATCCTAGGAGGATTGGAGGGGGTGAGGCTTAGGCTGTGGAGGGAGAGGGGGATCTACCCCCTCATAGACGCCTTGATGCTGACGCCTGAGGAGGCCTCCATAAACCATCCCTTCTACCTAGACCTATTGGAGGAGGCCGTCATCATCCTGGATAGGGATGACTTCATGAAGCGTCGAATGATGGAGCTGAGGGGGAGGCTGAGGGAGATGGGAGCGAGGAGGATCAGGCTTCCAGGTGGAGCCTGGTATTGGGAGCTGAAGCCTGATTTGAAGCCTGGTGAGGTGGTGGAGCTTTGAGAACCGACGTAATGGCGAGGGAGTTCTTGGAGAGGGCGAGATCTAGGCTCCTAGCCGCCGAGGCGGCGATGGAGCGTGGGGATCACCCCGACGTGGTGAGGTTCTCCCAGGAGTGCGTCGAGCTAAGCCTCAAGGCCTGCCTGAGGGCGGTCGGAATAGAGTACCCTAAGGTTCACGACGTCGGCGATGTCCTCCTAGCCAGCGAGGATAGGTTCCCAGGGTGGATGAGATCGATGCTCCCCAGACTCGCGGAGATCTCAAGGGATCTAGCCGCTAAGAGGTCTCCTGCAATGTATGGCCTGGAGACCCTGGGGAGGCTTCCAAGCGAGCTCTTCGACGAGGGGGATGCTGAGGAGGCCTTGGAGGGGGCTAGACTCTCCTATGAGGCCTCCTCAAGGCTGATTGAGGAGCTTTTCCGCTGATCCTCAAGCCTCCTAAGAGTCTCAAGGAGTCTCATCCTCCCCCTCTCCTCTGCGATCTGCCCCCTCGTCCCCTCTATGAGGCCCCTGGCTACGTCGAGCTTCCTCCTCAAACCCCTCAGCAGAACAGACGTCTCCTCGGCTGAGGTCAAAGTCAGATAGATATGCTCCATCTGATGTAGCATATCCTCAGCCCTGGATAGGTCTCCTATCCTGAGGGCTTCGACGGCCTCCCTCCTCAGCTCCCCTATCACATCGGCTAGGCCGAGTAGATACCTCCCTGGCTCGACGCCGAGCTTCTCAGGCCCTGGGAAGTCCTCGCCCCTCATGAGGTTTAGGAGTATCGCAGCCTCCGCATGCTCCTCCTGGGCTGAGGAAAGCTCCTCGACGCTTATCCACCTCGACCGTGATATGGCCTTTGAGGCCTCCATCATCCTCCTAGCCTCCCTTAGCCTCCCCTCAGCCGTCTCCAGGTCTCCGCTGTGGATGAGAAGGATAGCCGTCTTCGACAGCACCCTCGCCCTTCTGGCCAGCTCCTGGGCTTCATCCCTCGCCTCCTCAGCATCCCTCAGCCTCTCAGCTATCTCCTCCACGATGCCGGCTAGGCTCTCCCCTCGCTCACCCCTGGAGGCCTCACTATAAGTGGCCACCACTTATACACCTCTGCAGAGGATTCTCCTCAGCTCCTCGGCTGTTATGTTCTTCCCTGTTAGGTCTAGCACCACCTTACGATCCCTAAGCCTCTCCCTCAGCTTCACGGCGGCTGCGAGGGGTGCAGCTCCAGCCCCCTCGGCGATGACATGCGCCCTCTCCACATACAGCCTGATGGCTTCCCTGATCTCTTCGTCGGAG
>JAPDJB010000038.1 GCA_029259285.1 Candidatus Bathyarchaeota archaeon
CGCCTAACGCCAGGATAGGGCGAGTCGTAGATGAGGAGAATCTCATAATCCTAAGTGGAGGTGAGGCCCTGATGAATCTCAGCCAATAGTCGCCCATTAGACTCCGAGAACAGTAGCTGATCGGGGCGCATGACACCCTCAACGGGAACGGCATCGATGTCTATCTCAAGGCCGAGCCATCCGGTGAAGGCCATCTCAGCCGCCGCGACGGCCAAACCCCCCTCAGAGAGGTCGTGGCAGGCCCTGACCAAACCCCTATCCATCGCCTCCAGAAGCCTCCTATAGGCCTTTATGGTCTCTGAGGGCCTCAGCCTTGGAACCGATGCTCCGAGGAAGCCCATAAGGCGATAATACTCGGAGCCCCCCAGCTCTGGTTTGGTCACCCCTATGATGTAGAGGGGGTCTCCAACCCTCTTCAGGTCGAGGGTTATGACCCTCCTTATGTCGGGGACTATGCCGAGGGCTGTGATTAGGAGCGTAGGCGTGACGGGGCCGAGGGGAGACTCGTTGTAGAGACTGTCCTTACCGGAGATGAAGGGCATCCCATAGGCCCTGGCGACGTCGTAGCAGGCTCGGCAGGCGTAGACGAGGCCTCCGAGGCGATCCTCCTTCTCGGGATTGCCCCAGGTGAAGTTGTCGAGGAGCGCTATCCGACGGCCTCCGACGGCTATGTTGTTCCTAACAGCCTCATCGATGGATGAGGCTGCCATCCAGTAGGGGTCTATGAGACCGTATTTGGGCTTTAGGCCGCAGGAGATGGCGAGGCCTCTCCAGGAGTCCTCAAGGGGTTTTAGGACTGCGGCATCGCTGGGGCCGGCGTTCCATCCGTGGAGGGGCTTGACGACGGTGAGACCCTTCACCTCATGGTCATAGGTTCTGATGACCTCCTCCCTGCTGGAGATGTTCGGCGACGCCAATAATCGCTTAAGCATCTCATCAAGGTTCTTAGGCATGGGGAAGCTCGGCTCCTCCAACTTTGGAGGCCTCCAGGTTGTCCGCCGTCTCACCCTCGGAGGCTTGAAGAGGGACTCCAAATCGATCTGGGCCACCCTGACGCCTCGATAATAGACCTCTACGACCTCTCCATCCCTGTATCGGCCGATGGGCGTCGCCTCCGTCTGCTCATCTTGGAATATCTCTAAAACCCTCTCCAGATTCTCTGGCGGCACGGCCAGCAGCATCCTCTCCTGGGACTCTGACACCCATATCTCCCAGGGAGCCATCTTCGGATACTTCAGCGGCACCCTGTCAAGCCAGACCTCAGCCCCCAATCCATATCGATGGGCTGTCTCGCAGACGGCGCAGCTTAGGCCTCCCCCTCCGAGGTCTGTTATCCCACTGCCTAGATGCTCCTCCGCCACGGCCCTTATGGCCCGTTTCAACTTCTCCTCCTCTATCGGGTTTGGTATCTGAACCGCCGGCCTTGAGACCACCTCAGACTCCTCAGTCAGCTCGGCTGAGGCGAAGGTTACGCCGTGTATGCCGTCGAGACCCGTCCGGCCTCCTGCGAGGACGATCCAGTCCCCCGGCTTCACAGCCCTGACATACTCATCTTTACGCATTATGCCTATACATCCGGCGTATACGACGACGTTTCCGATGTAGCCCTCATCGAAGTATATTGCCCCGTTGACGGTGGGTATCCCCATATTGTTTCCATAGGCCCCTATGCCCGCGACGACTCCTCTGAAAAGGTAGGAGGGATGCTTGACGCCTCTGGGCAGGACCTCATAGGGGGTGTCGAGGGGGCCGAAGCAGAGGACGTCGGTGCAGGCAATCGGATCGGCCCAGACGCCTAGGACATCTCTTATGACGCCTCCTGTTCCGGTGGCCGCCCCTCCGAAGGGCTCTATGGCTGAGGGGTGGTTGTGGGTCTCAACCTTCACTGCGACGGCGTGCTCCTCATCGAATTCTATGATGCCTGCGTTGTCCTCGAAGACGCTTAGACACCAGCTCGGCCCAAGCTCCTCCACAACCCTTCGAATATAGGTCTTCAATAGGCCGTCGACGACGCCTTCAGGGGTCTCTATGACTCCCTTGAAGGTCTTATGGTAGCAGTGCTCACTCCACGTCTGATCATAAGTTTGGAGCTCCACATCGGTGGCTGGCCTGTTGAAGGCGGTGTAATAATCCCTTATGGCCTCCATCTCCTCTGGGGTGAGGCCTAAGCCCAGGGCCTCGGCGATCTCCATCAGCTCCTCCCTGGAGGCCCCTCTAAGCTCAATGAGGTGATGCTCGAAGGGTTGGGGAGAACGCTTGATACGCCTCATTCCATCTCCCTCAACTCATAGGTGTAGTCGTCCTTAGTCGGATTTGTCAGCAGCCGTTTACACATCTCCTCAACCAGCCTCCCAGCCTCATCTCGATTTTTCGCCTCTAGGAGTATCTCATAGACCTTGCTCACCCTGACATCCTCAACACCATAGCCGAGGCCTCTGAGGGCCCCCGCTGTCGCCTCACCCTCTGGGTCGGAGTAGCCAGGCTTGAGGCTGACGTAGACCCTCGCGAAGTATCGATTCGGCATCAGGTATCATAGGCTCCAGAGCTATAAAGGGTTGGATGCTCGAAACGGTTATAACGGCCTTACGGCACGGAGAGTAGAGGCCTTATGGGCTTGAGGATTCTCATCTTCGGCCCCCCTGGCTCTGGGAAGGGGACGAGGGCCCGATTGATCGGCAGACTCCTCAAGATACCGGTGATAACGACGGGGGATATGCTGAGGGAGGAGGTCTGCAGGGGAACCGAGATCGGTTTGAGGGCTAAGGGCTACATGGATCGAGGTGAACTCGTCCCAGATGAGCTTGTCATAGGGCTGGTGGAGGAAAGGCTGAGGAGGCCTGACTGTTCTAGGGGATTCATCCTAGATGGGTTTCCTAGAAACCTCAATCAGGCTGAAGCCCTGGACAGGATTCTAGGGGAGATGGGGGTGGAGCTGGACTTGGTTCTAAACGTCATCGTCGACCCCGAGATCGTCGTCGAACGCCTATCCCTGAGGAGGTGGTGCCCTAAATGCGGGGCCATCTACAACTTGAAGTATGACCCCCCGAAGGTGGATGAGATCTGCGACGAATGCGGCGCTAGGCTCATACAGCGGAGCGACGACAGGGAGGAGGTAGTCCGCAGGCGTCTAAGGGTCTATGAGGAGCAGACCAGACCCATCCTCCAGCTCTACCTGGAGAGGGGACTCGTCAGGGAGATGAGGGGGGACATCCCCATAGAGGAGATACCACGAGAAGTTGAGGAGGTTCTAGGGCCCTACCTCAAGGAGATCGAGGGTGAAGGCTCCAAGATCCAAAGTGGAAGTTGAGATCGGATCAAGGGATTCAATCATAGATGGATGCTAACGATAACCCCACTTCTTCTGGGGGTTCAGATATTGGAAGTATCTCTTAGCCAGCTCTGGCTCCACATCCCTCATCACCCTGGCCTCCACCTCCTCCACGAACTCCCTGGTGAAGTCGATGGGGAGCCTCACATCCTCGTCGACGAGGTCTAGGGGGAAGGGATGACCGGTATCCCGATTATTGAAGTAGATTAGGTAGGGGAGAACCTCTTCGATGGGAGTATTCTGGGATGCCTCGAAGCAGCAGGAGGGGGCTATCTCATGGGCCTTGAGGTATCCCCTCTCAATCTTCAGTATCATATCCACATAATACTTTGCGAAGAGGCCCCTCGGGAAGTTCTCCATCTTCTCACGGCGCTCGATCCTCCGCTTGGAGGAGGCGAGGAGCTCTTCGAAATCGAGGGATGCACCACCCTCAAGCCGCTCCCTGATAAGCTCATCGCAGATTCTGGCGAGAACAGAGTAGTGATAGAAGCTACCTGGATGGGGGAGGAGGTCGCTATATAGGAAGAAACTCCCCCTGGGCATGAGGATCGAGAGGATCATCTTATCTGTGAGGCCCGTCCTCACCTCCTCTATCCTTCTGATCGGATCGCTTGACGCCCTGATCTCATCCCATCCCCTCTCGATGAGGAAGCCATCTATGGCGGCTGTTCTAACCCTCTTAACTATTGCAACAGCCCCCCTCTCCATGAGGCGGGCGGTATCCTGGAATAGCTCCCTTATCAAATCCCCGCCTTTACAGCTATACTCGGCCACCTCCCCACCCTCATCGGCCTCATACCAGTTGATCTCAGCCTCCTCCACTCTCCTACACTTATATCTGAAGCCGAAGAAGCTGCCGTCGACGATGATCCAATCGACACCCCTCTCAAGGCATTCGAGGGCCGACCTCCTCTCCAGCCTCGTCATCAGAAGCCTCAGGATCATCTTGGAGGAGAATCTCTCAACGTTCCCCCTGAATATTATGCCAGATCTATAACCCTCCTCGACGAGTTCATCCCCCTGGAAGATTTTGAAGCTGGAGCAGAAGAGGGCGTAGGAGCCTCCAAGCCTCACATCTGGGGCCGGTGGACAGCTCCCATCGATAACTCCAACTCTCAGACCCCTCCAATCCCCCTCGCCCACCCCTCTAAACCTTAGGATATCCCTGAGCCTCTTGAGCCTCCTATCCAGCTCCCTCAGCTCCCCTATACGCCGCTGTGCCTCCCTCCTGGCATGGTCGTAGAACTGATGCTGGAGAGGCGTCGGAAGCCTCTGCCACTCGCTGACCTCCTCGCTCATCCCTCCTCGACCTCGAAGCGTATCAATAATGGAACGGGGGAGGGACTCATGTTCCCGAAGAAGTAGAAGTGGCCGACCTCAAGGGACTGGAGGAAATCCAGGTCGACATCCGGCAGCAGCTTCTCAGCCTCACCCCTATCGAGGGGGTGAACCTTTCCTATGAACCAGGTGTTAATGTTTCGACGCACAGCCGCATTTATGCCGATCTCCCCCATGATTCCCTGGGATAGCAGTATTATTGGGAGTTGATAGCTTCTGCCAAGGGCGCAGAGGTCGACGATCATCCTCGTCGTCTCCCTCTGGAGGCCGATGGGGCCATAGGGGCAGTATTGAGGCGCCTCATCGATTACGAGGGCCAATCCTATACGCTGTTTCTCGACATCCATCCTATACCTCAGAACCTTCGAGATCTCGAGGAATATTCGGAGCTTCTCATCGCTCTCCCTACCGCTGAGGTCTATGACCCTCAGATCACCCCTCGCCATCTCTATGACGTCCTCAGCGCTGTAGCGGCCCTCCCTCATCCTCCTTAAACACTCATCGAATATCGAGTCGCTCAACCGGTTGAAGTAGCTTTTAAAGAGTCTGATGTTCTCATCGACGTATCGGGTTGAGGCGTAGTTCGCTATATGCTTCGGCGTCTCCTCTAGCAGTATAGCCTTCAGCTCCGCTCCACTCTCAATCTCATCGAGGTTGAGGTTATGTAGGACGTCTGTGAGGGCGAGGATGTATCTTATGGCCCCCTGATAGCCGCTGCTCCCACAGTAGTAGGCTCTCTCTATCAGATGCTCAGCCATATCGTCGAGACCCCTCTCCTCCACCTCTAGGATTATCTCATCAGCCCTAATCACCTTACTAGGGAAGTATGGGGCATAGTCATCTCCCTTCCAGTCGAAGACCAGCACCCCATATCCAGCCTCCCTTAGAAGCGGTATGATCTTATGCCTCACCAGGGAGGTCTTACCCCAGCCGGTTGTGCAGAAGACTCCGATGTGATAGGGTATGTACTCCGGAAGCGCCGGAACCCTCCACTCCTTGTGATCCTTATAGTAGCCTACCTCATAGCGCATATCAACCCTCATCAACGTGAAGGGGTTTCCACCCCTAAACCGGTAGACCTCCGAGCGGGGTGCGATGATCAACTTGTTCTGCCTCAAACCATCAGGGGCGACTTCACCGATGACGGATAGCTCGAAGTCGAAGGAGTCCCTGCTGCTGGAGGGTCTGCGACCAATCCTGACATAGGCCCTTCCAGGCGTGTAGCGGTCTCTCCTCAGCCCAGGGCTTCTGCCAAAACCCTTACGGCAGACGGCGAGCACCCTATTGCCATTGAGGTTCTCGACGAGGACGAGTTCCTCGGTTCCAACTTCACGTTCCTTCCCCTCTATGAGGATGAGGGGCGCCCAAGTTATTCCGGCTCCGTCCCCTACGAAGCCTATATGCTCCAGATCTAACCCCTCAAACTCCAACTCGATGATCCCTCAAACCTCGATGGATAAAGAGGTTGGGGTTACAGCTTATACCTCAGCTCCCGAAGTATATTCTTCCTCCACTTAACCCCCTCCTCATCCTCGACGCCCCTAGGCTTACCTCCGTCGACGACGCCTAGGAGAGCCCTCCCCTGATCCGTCTCGGCGACGATCACCTGAAGTGGATTAGCCGTGGCGGCGTAGATGGTGCAGACCTCTGGAACTATCTTCAATTGGTTGAGAACGTTTATGGGGTAGGCATCCCTCATGACGATGACGAAGGAGTGGCCGCAGCCCAGCCTCATGGCGTTCTCAGCCGCCACCCGCTTGAGCTCCTCATTGTTCCCCTCAACCCTGACCAGGCGTTCACCGGAGCTCTCGCAGAAGGCTAGGCCGAACTCGACGTTGGGCGTCGAAGAAACCATCGCCTCATAGATGTCCTCAACGGTCTTGATGAAGTGGCTCTGGCCGAGGATGAGGTTACACCCCTCAGGGGTCTTTAGGTCGACGACTTCCAGCTCCAGCTTCAACTCCTACACCAAGAAAAGATGGGAAAATCGAGGTTAAAGAGGTTCCGAGGCATAGCGTTAAATAGTTTACCCCTAAGTGGGGGTGAGGTGAGAAGGTGAATCCCCACCTAGAGCTGGATAAGCGCATAGTCGCCGAGATATACACCTCCACAGAGCCTATGGAGAACCTTGAAGTCCTCTGCGACATCTATGGGAGCCGGTTTCCTGGAACCGAGGAGGATAGGGGAGCGGTAAAATGGATGGTTGAGAAATTAGAGGAGTATGGATTGGAGAATGTCCACGCCGAGAGCTTCAAATTCCCAGGATGGATCAGGGGGCCAGCCAGACTTGAGATCCTGAAGCCGATGGAGAGGGAGATCGAATGCATCTCCCTCCCCCTCGGCGTCGCCGGAGAGGTGGAGGGGAAGCTCATCTACCTCGGCGACGGCCACCCCGACATCTATGAGAAGCGTCGAAGCGAGATGGAGGGGAACATCGCCATGGTAACCAGCCGAAACCCCCTCGGAATGAAGAGGTATATGCATAGAACTGAGAAGTATATGCGATGCATCCTCGCTGGGGCGAAGGGATGGATCTTCATGAATCACTACCCAGCCTATGGGCCTCCAACGGGGAGCATAAGCCCCATCATCCCAGCCGTAGGCGTCTCCTATGAAGACGGCTGCTTCCTCACAAGGCTGTTAAAGCGTGAGGGGGAGATCGTGGTGCGCATAGAGACGACGGATAAGAACATGGAGATGGAGACCTACAACGTAGTCGCCGACGTGCCAGGTGGAGAGGTCGACGACGAATACCTGATCGTTGGATGCCACTACGACGGCCACGACATCGCCCAGGGAGCGATAGACCCAGCCTCCGGAGCCGTCACAGCTATGGAGATAGCGAGAGTCCTAAGCCTCCTCGGAGACGGCTTGAAACGCCGGATTAGGCTGATCCTCTTCGGGGCTGAGGAGCTCGGCCTCTTCGGCTCCTATGAATACGTCGAGAGGCATGGAGATGAGCTTGACAAGCTGAGGTTCATGCTCAACCTCGACGCCGCGGGTAGGGAGGGGAAGAAGGGAGTCTTCCTCCACGGCCATCCAGAGCTGGAGCCGCTGCTGGAGAGGGCGGCGGGGGAGATGGGTGTGGAGCTACCCTACATGCAGAGGGTTACCCCCTACAGCGATCACTGGCCCTTCTTCCTGAAGGGGATTCCCTGTGGAAGCGGCGGCGACCCAGAGGCCTTCAGAACCGGTAGAGGCTATGGGCACACCCGCTATGACACCGTCGACAAGGTTAAGTTGAGCGATCTCCGAGAGGCCGCCTCCATCTACGCGAGGCTGCTGCTTAGAATGGCCAACATCGACGAGTGGCCTGGAAGGAGGCTGAGGTGGGAGGAGGTGGAGGGCTTCATCAGGGAGCAGGGCTACTACCAGACCATCGCCCTAGTAGAGAGGGTGAAGGAGTACGTGAAGAGCTGGAAGGAGCTACATCCAGACACCAAGGCCTGGCTGGAGAGGGAGGCACCCTACAAGGCCTTCCTATAACGCCCATTTCTTTTCAGCTGACAGCCTAAAGGCGTATATCCTTCCATGGAGTAGAGTTATTGATTTGACGAGGAAGAGGCTCCTCACCTGTCCCAGATGCGGCTTCACCTTCGACATAAGCTATGGAAGAGCCTTCGCCTGCCAGGGATGCCCCTCCTCAGTCTCCTGCAGCTATATGAGATGCCCGAAATGCGGCTATGAATTCCCCCTCTCAGCCCAGGGTTTTAAAGTCTAAGCCTCCCCGAGCAGCCTAATAGGAGGAGGGAGATCCCAAATCTCAATAGGAGATAGGTGAAGACCGTGAGCAGCAGAGACGAGACGGCGAGGCTCTGAAGGCTGTTGGCAAGCCTCATGAAACCTGAGGCGTCGAGGGTGGGGGAGCTCAAGGCGAAGCTCAGCAGAGCCACCTGACTCCTTAGATGAGAGATGATTAGATGGAGGGCGAAATTGAGGAACACCAAACCTGAGAAGGTGAGAAATGAGACCTTTAGATTCATCGCTATATTCTGATTCTGTGAGTCTATTAAATTTTAAGAGTTATTAATAGTTCACAGATATATAGATCCAAACCTCAATTACGGAGATCGGGACGTTGAAAACATAGGGAGATGACGTGATCTCCCTCCATAGGTCTCCGCGACCCTCTCGATGAGACGTCTCGTTCCCAGGGGTATATCTATATGGG